>JBCBEA010000634.1:0-2725 GCA_038529195.1 Cyanobacteria bacterium J06600_6 | reverse complement strand
TTAAAGAACCAAAATTCGTTTTAAATCCTGAAAAATTACCTGAACTTACTGAAAGCAAGGAAGAATTGCGCTTAATTGATAAAGGCTTATTCCTAGCTTTTACAGGCCCAAAACTTTTACAGCTATGTACATAATAACATTCATCTTATTATCAGTTGCATCTGGTTTCATTTTGCTCTTAGTGTTACTTGCACTACTCAAACGGTTTAGGTGGATGATTTTTCCTCCGTTCTATTACCCAGGGGTTGCGCCCAAAGTGCTAGATAGACCTGTTGAAAGACGGGAGAGTAATATGGATCAAGCTGTAGCAAACTTACTGATCCTAGTAGGAACAGTTTTGTTCGCTTTACTGGTATTTAATCACTCTCTAGCCTCTAAGAACAGGAGTGAGCTCTCTGTTGATACAGTCACACAACCTTTCGACAAGAAAAAGGATGGCCAAGCTGATAGCCCTCCATAATACCATTTTTGATTATTGGAAATCGCAGTGCTGTGAATTAATGTGATTTAACTTGGCCCCACCCCAATACCTCGTTCTCATAACTTTTATTAGGTTCCACGAGCCCTAAGTTTGTTTTTATGAAGTAATCCCGCTCATCAAGGGGAATACGTCTTTTAAGTTTATGCTCCCATGCAAGTAGTCTGCGGATGGCAAGCTCATGTACATGATCGATAAGAATAGAGGATGAAGGAGGGTAGCGACGAACGTAGGTTGTGATAATTTTTGCAGCAGCTTCAGCAAAAATAGGGTTTGTAACAGGCTCAGTCATGAAGTCTTTAACATATTCTGGAGTCCTGTAAGTATAATCAGAGTAGTCCATAGTTTTTCACATCCTCATAAATGGTGATCGTTTCATTTTAACACATTTCTAAATCGTTTTCAAAATGGATGAAGAAGACTTTAAGAATAGCTTGCGGGACGCAAGAGATGGTATTGCTGCAGACTATGAAACAATAGACCTTTCTCTTCGTGATGGGAAATACATGGCACGAATAACTAAAAATGAACAGGCAACATTTTGGAATTACGAACACCTAAGGCGTCGAAAAGTGTCACCTAATTTTCCAGACCCTACTGCACAAGATTATCGAGCTGTACAAGATGGTATCAAGAAGAGAGAAGAAAAGCTAGAAGCAGATATTATCAATGATATAGAAAAAGAATTTGAAGAAAAGGGACTCATTGATCACCACTTAGATGCCTATTTCTACGATGGGCCTTCAAAAGAGAGGGCTAAAAAGCATTTGTATCATCCGGTACGTACGGCGTTTAATGAGAAAAGTAAAAAACCATTGACTCGGATATTTCTCGAACAAGTCAGAGAAGGGCTCAACGAAAAACGAAAAGAAGCCATTTCAAAAGAAGAAACGGAGCAATCTCTTATAAAAAACTCAAAGGAGAATACGGATAAAGCCAAAACTTCACGGCCAAACTCAGAGGGAGTCTCTAAAGAGGATAGGCTTAATGAAACTGCTGAACCGCTTAAAGACATACAGAAAAACAAAAAACTTACAAGACACACAACTCAGCCTTCTAATACCTATAAGATTACTGGTGAGGAAAAGTTCCCTGGCTACGGAGCCCCACCAAAAACAAAAACATCAGAAAAGGATAGGGAAATTACGGAGGCAAGTCTTGATTCTGCTGCTACCGACTACCCAGGCTACGGCAGTACTTACACCCCAGAAACAAATTCTCCCCCACAAAAAGGCATCACCCACCCCCCACCTAAAGACGGACCTACTATGGAGTAAATCAACTTAGCCTCAAGGAGAAAGCCCAAAATGATCGGTAGTTTTCTCTGAGGTCTTTTCAATAATTCTTGACGGGATACTTCTGACTAATCAGCACACTGATTAGCTGGAATTCCTATTGCAAAATTTACCACTATGCAAAATCAAAATGACCGTTCGAAAAATCGGATGAATCGTAAAAAATCAGATTACGATCCAGACGATGAAGCAAACACGCCTAAACGTGAAGAGCCTCTATCTATCAATGAATTGTATCAAAAGATGCAAGGAGAGGAAGTTCCTCCCCCAAAACCATCAGGGAGCACTATAGATTGGAGTAGTCGCATTACTGATCTTGATACCCCCTTACTCCAGTTTAATATTGCCGGAAACATGGCTGATGACCTTGACAATCTCTGGCGCTTACGAGATGCCGTTCGGGGGGTGCAAATTTTCGGTGGCATTGGCTCAGGCAAAAGTTCTGGTAGTGGACAAACCTTGGCACTCACTTACCTAAAGAGTGGATTTGGCGGTATAGTACTAACCGGAAAAATTGATGAAGTCAACGAGTGGAAACGCTATGCTATGCTTACTGGCCGTACGCAAGACCTTCTCATTTTTGAGGCTGGCAAAGACTTTAGCTTCAATCCACTTCAGTATGAAAATACCCGCAGTAAGGGGAAACAAGCTGAAACCCTCAATTTGGTCAACCTCATCATGAGCATTTATGAAATGGGGCTGAGCTTTTCCGGCGGAGGAGGGGGAAAAAGTGAACGTTTTTGGGACACTGCATTACGCCGATGCATTAGTAATGTCATTGATCTTCTCAAATTGGCAGATGAAGAAGTAAGCATCTTCAATATGCGTAAGTTACTAATCGCACTGCTTTCAGGTAAGGAAGCTGAAGATTACAATATGCTTCAACGAAGCCTCTTTGATCCTCAGTTATCAGAAGAAGAGTTAGCACAGAAGCGGGAACGCATTGCTGCTT
>JBCBEA010000633.1:0-2727 GCA_038529195.1 Cyanobacteria bacterium J06600_6 | reverse complement strand
TTGAGCTTTTCTGACTGTCCTTCCGCATCAGATTTTGTAGCTTGAGATGAACTACTAGACTGAGAGTCACCAAAGCCTCTTGCATCATAAATAAGACACTGATACTCAGATTCTAGTAAGGCTACCAGTGGTTGCCAATAACTGCGACTGAGTAGCCAACCGTGAACAAATACCAACACAGGTAATTTGGAGTTTTTAACAGGAGCGGTTAGCTCGTAAATATGAGGTGTTTCTAGTATATTTATCGATGGCATTTTCTTATCGTATCATCATGCTTTAAACGAATTGCAAATTTGGTCTGATGCCAACTCAGGATGAGAAATTCTGACGATCGCAATAGAGAGAAATCTTCTCAAAATAATTTGCTTCATCATATCTACCTGATAGTTTTTGCAGTTAGAAACACTTTTGGGTCAGAAAATAGACTAATATAACAGACATATCATATTAAAAACCACAAATCATTAAAGCCACATCGGCATGGTCTTTTGGAAAAAATTATTTAGCAGTTCAGATGCAGTTAATACCGCTGGAAGTACTGAATTTCAAACAGAGCTATTAAATGTTGAAAATACTGATAGTTCTCAGCCACAAATTGTATTTAGTACGGAAAAAGATATTGATTTCTACGAATTAGAAGAGCTATGCGATCGCGTCGGTTGGGCGCGTCGTCCTCTACGGAAAGTCAAAAAAGCCATTGAGCACAGCTTTTTGGTTGTTTCAATGTGGGAGATTCGGGGGCAGAAGCGTCGCCTCATTGGTTTTGCACGAGCTACATCCGACCATGCTTTTAATGCTACTATTTGGGACGTTGTGGTCGATCCGAAGTTTCAAAGCAAAGGTTTGGGTAAAGCACTAATGAAATATGCGATCGCCCAGTTGCGTAGTGCGGACATCAGCAATATTACTCTGTTTGCCGATCCTCAAGTGGTCAAGTTTTATCAAAGACTAGGTTTCATTCTCGATCCAGAAGGTATTAAGGGCATGTTCTGGTATCCCGACTAGCTTGAGAAATGAAGGATCAGGGATGAGGAGTAAGGATGGTAAATACCACCGAAATCCTAGCTCGCTGACTTCAAAGGTATTTCCCAATTTATAACTAACAACCTGCGTTACAATCCTTAACAAATAGGTATAGGTTGGGGATTATGACAACGGCTTTAATTACAGGGGCTTCATCGGGTATTGGCGAAACTTTTGCCAGGGAGTTAGCAGCAAAAGGTAACGATCTAATTTTGGTAGCGCGATCGCAAGAAAAGCTAGAGGCACTAGCAGCAGAGCTAAGCGCTAAAGATCAGATAAAAACGGTTGTTATTACTCAAGATTTGGCGCAGTCTGGTGCGGGTCAGTCTGTCTTTGATCGGGTTCAGACGGAAGGTTTGACGGTAGACCTGCTAATTAATAATGCAGGATTTGGTGATTATGGTGCATTTAGCGATCGCCCTTTAAGCAAAATGATGACTATGGTTCAGCTTAATATAGGCGCTGTGGTTGAGCTCACGGGTTTGTTTTTACCTTTGATGCAGGCAAGAAAAGCAGGGGCAATTATGAATATTTCTTCTATTGCTGGTTTTCAACCGATTCCCTACATGTCAGTTTATGCAGCCAGCAAAGCCTTTGTCTTAAACTTTAGCGAAGCACTGTGGTCAGAAAATAAAGATCTGGGTATTAAAATCATTGCAGTTTGTCCTGGTCCTACCGAATCAAAATTTTATGATCGCGCCGATTTTCCCGATTCGGCAACGGGCTTAAATGGCATGACGATGGCGAGTGCGGAGCAAATTGTCACAGAAAGTTTGAAGGCTCTAGAAAAGGGTCAGTCTAATGTGGTTGCAGGAGGCTTTACCAATCAGATTATCGTCAATTTACCTCGTCTTGTACCCAGAGATTTTTTGGCAAATCTAGTTGGCAAACAGTTTAAAAATATTTAGCAAATTTTAACCAAAATACTCTTTTCTCTATCTCGAACTCAATTAATTTGGCGATTGTCAGGAAGCTTGGTTTTTTTCTAAAATTTTAATAGAGAGCTA
Organism: Cyanobacteria bacterium J06600_6; assembly: GCA_038529195.1. Lineage (GTDB taxonomy): Bacteria > Cyanobacteriota > Cyanobacteriia > Cyanobacteriales > Xenococcaceae > Waterburya. The sequence goes on along the minus strand of JBCBEA010000633.1, from coordinate 697 downwards.
GTTTCTCCTGCTCATCGACATATTACCGAGAAAAAAATAGGTGTATCAATGTATTTAGTTACTGGCGCAACAGGATCGTTAGGACGCAGGATTGTTCGACAATTAACAGAAGGAGAAGAATCAGTTCGGGCTTTTGTTCGTTTGTCATCTAGTTTTGATGAATTGGAAGACCGAGGAGCAGAAATTTTTATCGGCGATCTGAAGTTAGAAAGAGATATCGTCAAGGCTTGTGAAGGGGTCAAATACATCATTAGCAGTCATGGTGGTGGTGATGCCCAGGCAATCGACTATCGAGCCAATATAGATTTAATTGATCGCGCAATCGCCAATAAAATCGAGCATTTCGTTTTTATTTCTGTTTTAGGAGCAGATCGCGGTTATCAGGATTCCACTACTTTTAAGGCAAAACGCGAAGTAGAAAAATATTTGATTAATAGCGGTTTGAGCTACACAATTTTGCGACCCTCTGGATTTGCCAACAATTTGATTCCCCTTGCCGAAAGATTTCGCGACACGGGAATTTATTTTTCGATTGGCGAACAGCAAAATCGTTCTTCTATCGTTAGTACTGACGATTTAGCCAAAATTGCGATCGCCTCTACTAAGACGGAAGCAGCTAAAAATAAAGTATTTGCGGTAGGCGGTCCAGATATTCTCAAACGAGAGGATATTTCCCGCATTTTTGCTCGCTTGTTTA
>JBCBEA010000632.1:0-2740 GCA_038529195.1 Cyanobacteria bacterium J06600_6 | reverse complement strand
GGAGAGAAACTGATTCAAATTTACCGTTCTAACAAATTATTTATCGCTGACCATACATTCAGTCATCCTCTTCGTCTTTACTATTGTAAATCTTCGTTGGCGATCGGCAATTTGTTAAAACTATCAGTTTTGCTGACTGCCAAACAAAAGGCTTGTACATTCTGGAATTTTAGTCTCAAGCAAAAGCCAGCGAAATTTAAGGCGAAAAGCCCACTAAGATGAGTAAAGTCGCCTAGGAGATGTCATTAATTAATGATTGAACCAGTTAACTTACTAATACCGCTATTTCTGCTGCTAATTATTATCATGTCAGCCATCTACTTTAGCAATCAAAACTAATGTCGGAATTACGTGGAGTCTGGATTGCCAATCACCCTCATAGCTCAGTTTTAAAGTCGTCGGCCAACATTTTGGAGGCACTAGATTTTCTCAGCCTGCATGGGTTTAATACTATTTTTCCCGTGGTATGGAATCGGGGTTACACTCTCTATCCTAGCCAGGTAATGAGCAGCTACGAACTAGACGAGATTGAGCCTTTCTATGCTCAACAGCAGCGAGATCCTCTAGCTGAAATTATTCAGGCAGCACACGAGCGTCACATAAAAGTTATTCCCTGGCTAGAATATGGCTTGGCTGCTTCTCATTTGGCAAACGGCGGTCAGATTATCCAGAAATATCCTCACTGGCAGGCAATAGATCGCGATGGTGCAGCAGTTAAGCATGGCGGTTTAACCTGGATGAATGGCTTCCTCCCTGATGTCCAAAAGTTTATCTTAGAGATAGTACAAGAAATCATTGAGAACTACCCTGTAGACGGTATTCAAGGCTGCGATCGCCTCCCTGCTTTACCCGCAACCGCAGGCTACGATCAATTTACTCAAGAACAGTATCGGCTAGTATTCGGGGAAAAACCGCCCCGTAATCACGGCAACAGACAGTGGATTCAGTGGCGAGCCGATCGCCTAACAAATTTCTTGGCGAACATGTACCAAACGATAAAATCAAGCAATTCACAGGCAATTGTGTCGCTCTCCCCCGCGGTATATCCTTTTTGCCTCAACAATCTTTTGCAAGATACCCCAGCTTGGTTAGCGAAGAATTTAGTCGATATCCTTCATCCGCAGATCTATCGCTCCAGTTTTCCTCGCTATAGCCAGGAAGTTAAGCTGCTGGTTAAAAATGTTGACCGCCAGCTATTGCCGAAGTTTGCCCCAGGAATTGCCTTCACCGCCAATGGTAAAGATCTCAGCCAGAAAGAGATAATCAAGTGTATAAAAATGAACCGTAAACACAACTTAAGCGGTCAGGTCTTTTTTCACTACGAAGGATTACGCAAAAATAATGACGCGATGGCGATCGCTCTATCGCAAGATAGTTATAAACAAACTGCCAAGCTGCCCGAATTCTTGAGTTAATTACAGCAGCAGTTTTTCCTACGCTACGGTATCAACACTCCCCTTGAATAGCAGATCGACTTATCTTTCTGAAGCCAAAATCAGCAGGGCATTGAGAATTGAAGCTGCTGCGGGGGAACCACCTTTTCTACCGGCGATCGCAATATAGGGCACGTCTGACTTTAACAAAGCCTGTTTCGATTCCACTACCGACACAAAACCGACTGGCACGCCAATAACTAAGGCTGGCTGAACGCTTGCTGTAGCAAACTGTTCGCATAAAGCTAAAAGAGCTGTGGGAGCATTCCCAATCAGGTAAATTCCTTGGGGATATTCTGACCAACACCGCAGCATGCCCGTTTCGGTACGGGTTTTCCCAGGTTCGGCGACTTTTGCCTGTTCGATCGCACTGATCATCGGATTGTTAAAAGTTTTACTGACTAAGCTAGCAATCCCCTGTTTAACCATATTGACATCAGTAATAATTGGTGTCCCCTGTCGCAGACTCTCTATGCCCGTCTGGATCGCTCTAGGACTAAACTGGAGCAGCTTGAGATATTCAAAATCTGCCGTGGCGTGAATTACTCTACGGGCGATTGCATATTCTTGGGGATTTAGACTATGAGCGCCTACTTCACGATCAATGATGGCAAAACTCTGTTCGACAATCGGATGGTTTAATTTATTCAACTAGCTATTGATTACTTTTATATGGGCAGATCCCCTTTTCTTCCCCCAGAGGAGGAAACCAGATATTCTCTCTTCAGCGGGGAGAGAGAAGCGATAGTTTCTACCCAAATTTAACGACAGCCCAATCCGACTCACGGTTATACTGCACCATGTCTTCAAACTTACGTAGTTGTGCCTGTCCGATGGTGAACTCTGGTAACTGACTTTCTACAAGTCGATCATTAATTTGCGACAAAATAATGCAAAGGCGATCGCGATTTAAACTATCAGGAATACTATCAAAATAACCTAAGGTAATATGAGCGGTCAGATCGTACTGCTGTTCGATGCCCAATCCCACTAAACCCGAACTTTGATAGAGTGCGCGACGCAGCTTAATAACTGATTCATAGCTTCTTTGATCTTGAGGAACAAGACTTGCCATAATTGCTCTGGGTCGGGTAATTACTCCCCATAACTGCCAGGCAATTGGTTGATTGTCTGATTCAGCCTGATATTCGTCGATACTGGCTGCAACCTGCTGCTGTAATTCCTTGTCAAAATTAGGATTGTCTTTTACTAGTTGACGATAGCTTTCATCCCAAACTAAATCTGCGAGGGTGAAGTGAAAACTCGTTGCTGGTAAAGGAATAAAAAAGTCTCTGCCCAAACCATCA
>JBCBEA010000631.1:0-2742 GCA_038529195.1 Cyanobacteria bacterium J06600_6 | reverse complement strand
CTCTGTTTAGTCTCATTTGAAGGCTACCATTTTTCATTGCTGGGTTGTGAGCGGCACGCTCATGGCATCTCTTGCACGAATAAATGATAAATGTGTTTTTACTTTCCCCTTTAACCTTTAACCTCTTATGCAGATGGTTCATGACCAATGTAGGAAATATACTTTATCGTCGTCGAAACTGTTCTAAAATTCCTGTCCTAGCTGTTTTTGACTGTTTCACATCACCATTATCCTGAGGCTGATTGTAATAGGAGTCATGATAGGAATAAGCATAGTAATCTAGTTCTGGATCGACCATGTTGGCAACCACTCCTGCAATATGACACTGACTGTTATGCAAGATTTCTACGGAGTTAGTAATAGCCTTACGACTAGCTCGTTCGATCGCCGTGACAAACACCATCGAATCGACTTCTTGAGCCAAACTTTTGGCATCGGCAATGACGCCAATCGGAGGAGTATCAATAATTACGAAGTCATAGGCTTGTGACCATTCAGCAACTAGCTGCTTCATTTTTTGCGAGTTCAGTAACGCGATCGGATTAGGAGAAGTTGCTCCCGCCGTGATCAGGTCGAGGTTGTCTACTGCTCCTGGCTGAATTAGATCTGACCAGGGTTGATTATGGGAAATAATTTCGCTTAAACCAGCTTGATTATCTATCTTTGCTAGTTTATGTAACTTGGGTTTGCGCAAGTCAGCATCTACGACGAGCACTCGTAGGTCAAATTCTGCCAGAACAATACCCAAGTTATGAGAGATAGTTGATTTTCCTTCCGCCGAAGTAGAAGAAGTGACAGCTAGAGTTTTGATTTGCCGATCATTTGCCATCAAATAACGCAAATTCATTGCGAGAGAGCGTAACCCTTCGGTGTAAGAAGAATAGTAAGAATAAGCCTGTTTGGTAGTTTGAATATTGGCAGCAATGATACTGGGTTCTGATACTCTCGGCACGACTCCCAGTAAAGGTAGTTTGGTAATTTGCTTGATCTCATCTACTTGCTTAACAGTTTGATCTAGCTGCTGAAGAATAAAGGCGATCGCTACTCCCAGAAACCCGCCTGCAATTAGCGCCTGAATCAATCCCTGCTTAATATTGGGCGAAACTGGCTTGCTGGGTAAAAATGCCTCGTTGAGTATGCGCCAAGGAGCAATTTCTTCGGCTTCGGAGATAGCTAACTCCTGTCTTCTTTCTAGCAGGTAGTTATATGCCTGAGACTTTAGGTCTAGCTGACGTTTTAGCTCCATAAAGCTTTGCTGTAATCCAGGAATGTTCAGAAATTTGTCGTTAGCATCAGACTTTGACTGCATTAGAGTCGTTAATTGTCCTTGCAAACTAGCAGCCTGGTTTTGTAGCTCTAATTTACGACTAGCCAAAATTTCCAGGGTTGAACCTTCCGAAGATACCCTTGTCCCCGAAGGTGATCGACGGGAATTAGTCTCTGCAGTAGTAGTATCAGCACTCGCCTCACTAGCAACCTCCCCACCAGTGACAGCTAAATCACTACCGACAGGAGTATCTGTATAGCTTGGTGCTAAAACAATGCGCTTTAATACTTTAGGAGAAACAGACTTACCTAAAACCTGTTCTGCTCTTTCTTGAAGCAGTTTTTTTAGCTCCTGGCGCTTTTCCTTTAGATTGGCGATAACGTGATAATCATCAGTAAAATCGACTTTGCCCAAGTTATACTGCGTTTCTACATCTTTGAGTTGAGCTGCCAGATCTTGATAGACTCCATCCTGACTCAACACCGAAGAAGCCACCATCGTGTCCGAATCTTGACCCAGATCTCCCAGTTGGCGATTCAACTCTTGAAGCTGATTCCGATTAAGAGCGATCGCAATTTTAGTTTGTTCGATCTGTTCCGCCACATGCTGCTGCAGTCCTTCTGCTTCGACAGCTGAGAGTTCAGGATCGACTAGCTGGTTAGCCTGCCGAAACTGACGGATTTCCTGCGCTGCTTCGTCTAATTCAGCTTGAGCATCGGGTAGCTGACTATCAATAAAAGCGATCGCCTTGGCAGCTTTCTGTTTCTGACGCTGAAGACTGTAATTAATATAGGTGTCGCCTAAAGTTTCTAAAATTACCTTGGCTTTTTCTGGATCAGTATCAGTGTAGGAAATCGATAAGACATCCGTCGGCACTTTATTCACTATTGCCTGATGGATTGCCAGATTTTTGATGATCTTTTTTAATTTCAGATCGGGATAACGCTGTTCGAGCTTCTCTAAGGCGGTATTCACCATCGAGTTACTGCGTAGAACGAAAATTTCCGTCGATAAATCTTTAAGAGTATAGTACTGACTCCCCGCTGCGAGAGACGGCGCAACAGATGCGGACTCTTGATTTTGGGGACTCTCCAACAGGATTAAACTTTCAGAGCGATATTCAGGAGTTTGTAAGGCGGTAATCAAAAATATACCCGTAAAAGATGCTATCCCCACCCCTAAAGCAGGCTTCCAGCGACGATAGACAATTTGCTTTAATTCTGCCAAAGAAAAGCTTGATTCAGAAGTGTTATTAGCTGCGCTCAAGGCGCTTAAGTCAACAGTGTGGTCATTAATATTGGCTTTACTCATAGCTGATTTAGCCTCTAGACATCACCTGTACAGCAACATCTATAGGAGCTTGGTTTAAAGTTAAAGGTTAAAAATACTGGTAGAAATAATTAGGCTATCTTGCCCGCTTATATTAATTTTATTTCTGTATATTCGCTTCCGTGCTTTTACCAATGTCTTGTAAC
>JBCBEA010000630.1:0-2745 GCA_038529195.1 Cyanobacteria bacterium J06600_6 | reverse complement strand
CTAGTCCATAAATAATCAACCAGTAAAAAAAGCTAAACAACTTTGAAGTTAGAGTTTTTCGATCCGTTACTTAAGCGATTTGGCTGAGATTTTTTAATAGTATCAGCAATTACTATGATAATCTCGACTGAGGTCGGATGCTCTATATCTGTCACTCGATAATTTGTCTCGTCATCAAGCATCCAAAATGTTTGTTCAAAAAAGCTGCACTTTTATAGATGTCATTTTTGACAAACTATGATTATGATATTCACTACAGATAATCGAGCTCTATTTTATTATTATCTAATTTTTAAATTCATTTACTAATTCTGGTACTCCGTTTTATATGCAAACTTTTTTTATTGTCTGGGTAGGACAAGTTGTATCTTTGCTAGGTACAAAGTTAACTGAGTTCGCCCTCGGATTTTGGATTCTAGACCAAACATATCAGGATACAGGCACAATTACTCAGTTTGCCCTGACGATTTTGTTTATGTATCTTCCTAAAGTCATTATTTCCCCCTTTGCAGGAGTTTTAATTGATCGCTGGAATCGTCGTTCGGCAATGATCCTTAGCGATTTGGGAACGGGCATAGTTACGATCGCGATTTTAGCCTTAGTCGGAACAGACAACCTTGCAGTTTGGCATATATATTTTGCTTTGATTGCTTCATCGAGTTTAAATGCTTTTCAGCAGCCAGCCTACACCGCAGCGATCTCTCAGATAGTCCCGCCCAAAAATCTTAGTCGAGCCAATGGGATGGTGCAGGCTTCGTTTGCGATCGCCAAAATTTCTTCTCCTGCGATCGCTGGTTTGCTGCTCAACTATTTTGGTCTAAGAACCGTTTTATGTATTGATATTGTGACCTTCTGCATCGCTATTTTGACCTTAATTAGCGTTAGATTTCCTGATTTCAAACGTTTTACTCGCAAACGCCAAAAGATTGTCAATCAGGTGGTGGCAGATACGGTTGCGGGCTGGAATTATATTGTTTTGCGACCAGGTTTAGTACGTTTAGTCTGCTTTATCGCCATTAGCTACTTTACGATGGGCATGATTGAAGTTGTGCTTTGGCCTTTACTATATCAGCCAGGTTCGACAGAGCAGTTAGGATTTGTGCTCTCCGTTGGTGGCTGCGGAATGCTGGTGGGGAGCGTCTTGATGAGCGTTTGGTCAGGACCTAAAAACCGTGTGAAGGCAATTATTTGTTTTGTCGGCTTTCAGGGATTAATCGTTCTAATCGGCGGTTTGAAAATTTCTCCTGCGGTTTTAGCCTTTGGCATCTTTGGCTATTTATTTTCCCAACCCATTATTGTGAGCTGTAATCAGGCAATCTGGCAGACGAAAGTACCAAGTCGCCTTCAGGGGCGAGTTTTTGCCCTCCAACAGACTTTAGAGCGATCGCTGGCTATCTGTGCCTATTTACTAGCTGGTCCTCTGGTAGATAATGTCTTAAATCCCCTAATGGCAGATGAAGGCGTTGTGGCTCAAGTAATTGGCAAAGTCGTTAGTACGGGCATGGGACAGGGGGTAACTCTGCTGCTGGTAATTTTAGGGGTAATTAACTTAATGGTTGTGGCGATCGCCTACCGCGAGCCTCGTCTACGCCGTTTGGAAAAAGAACTGCCCGATCGCGTCAAGGTTCAAAAAACAAAAACCGCCTAAACTCCTGATACTTCCATTAACTCTTTAACTGTAGAACAGTGATTTTCCATGCCAAAACTAGCGGGGGTGACAGGATCGGCATAGGTAAAGTGGCGGTAATCGAGGGAAAAACGACTCCAGGTATCCATTTGAATCCGAAACAGCTTGATAAAAACGTTAGTCAGCCAGATATATAGAGGTACGCGCAAATAGACTTTTTTATCAAAGTAGCTGGTGATTTCGGCGATCGCTTTATCAACAGAGATAGCGGGATTTCCTAAAACTAGACAGTCTACTCCTTCCTGAGCATTTTGTGGATCGGGAGTGTATTCAGGATGCTCTACCAGATAGGTGATTACTTCGGCAATATCTTGGGCATGGATGAAGTGAAAGCTACCGTCGAGGCTAAACCAGCGAATCAAACCAATCCATTTAGTTACGTCGGTAATCCCTGCGCTCAGATGGGAATAGGGCTTATTCTCTTCTCCCCCAAACACTAAAGTTGGGAAGACTGCAATAATTTTATCGGCGATCGCCTGATGAGCTAGCTGGGAAAAACACTGATACTTAGTGCGAATATAGTCATGCCCAAACTGATTTGCCGGTAAGAGTAATTTATTTTCGCGATCTAAAATACTGGCGGTAGAGAAATAGATAACGCGCTCGCAAACTTCAGGATTGAGCAGGTTAATCAAGGCTAGGGTTTTATCGACATTGATATCATAGGTTTCACCCCTGCCACCCCACGCTGTAGCTGCTAAAATCGCCATGTTGATATCTTTGAGCAGCAAATCGCCATACTCTTCAATGCGAGACATGTCTCCAACTAAAAGCTTAATTCTCGAATTAGTTTCATAATCAAACTTCAGGCGATCGGGATTTCTCACCAGCAAATATAGTTCGTGATCGGTATGCTCCAGTAACGATTCCACCATATAGTGACCGATACAGCCACTCGCGCCAGTAATAAAAATCCGTTTCATATACTTCAAGTATCAGCTAATAATATAGTTGCAGCTAAATAAAATTGATCATTAGGGTACTTTACTTTTGGTTGTTTGCAAAGCCAAGACTCTGGCTCTGCGATCGCAAAATCCAATCTAAGACTTGAAAATACG
>JBCBEA010000629.1:0-2747 GCA_038529195.1 Cyanobacteria bacterium J06600_6 | reverse complement strand
GTTGCTGAAATTGGTACTGATATGAGTCGTTTTCCCACGGCATCTCACTTAGCTAAATGGGCGAGACTATGTCCTGGTAATTACGAAAGTGCTGGTAAACGTTTATCTGGTCGAACTGGTCGCAGCAACCCTTGGCTGCGAACTTCCTTAGTTCAAGCGGCTAATGCTGCGGTTCGTTGCCGTAACTCATATTTGAGGGTTGTTTATCGCCGTTTAGCTGGTCGTCGTGGTCGCAAAAAAGCTTTGATTGCCGTTGCTCATCGGATTCTCATCGCACTCTATCATATGTTCAAAAAACGCGAACCTTATCATGACTTAGGAGTTGATTATTTGTCTAATCAATCCCAACAGCAAAATTCTGTTCAGCGTCTTCATTCTCAAGCTCGTCAACTAGGCTATCAACTCGAATTGACTCCCATAAACTGAGTTTTTGAACTTCAACTTAATTGTCTATTTTCAAGACAGAGCTACTGATTACTTGATAACTGATTACTTGATAGTTTCCTCATAGGTAAAAATATTATCCGCGTGGAAAAATCAGCCAAAGCGTAGGGTCATAAATATCAAGCGAGCAATAAATATAGCTGCCAGTATCCAGGTAATAAAAGGGACATCCCTGGCTTTACCAGAAAAGGTTTTTAATAGGGGATAGGCAATTAAGCCAATAGATAGCCCTGCTGCAATAGAAAAGGCAAAGGGAATAAAAAATATAGTTAAGAATGCTGGTATGGCTTCGGTCAAATCCTCCCAATTGATACTAGTAATACTTACCATCATTAATACCCCGACAATAGTTAATGCAGGAGTTGTCGCAAAAGCGGGTATCGCTTCCAAGATTGGCGTAAAGATTAAAGAGATAAAAAATAGCAACGCAACTATGACTGAAGTAAAGCCAGTACGTCCTCCTTCAGCAACTCCCGATGCAGACTCCACAAAGGTTGTCACGCTAGATGTTCCCATCACTGCACCCGCTGTAGTTGCGATTGCATCTGCGGTTAATGCCTGATTTGCCCGAGGAAGTTCGCCATTCTCATCGATATATCCCGCCTGCATTCCCACCCCTGACAGAGTACCAATGGTATCGAACATATCTACAAAAAGAAATACAAGCAATACTGCAATAAAATCAATCCAGTTGCTACCGTTGATGCCTCCCAAACCAACAAAAGCAGCCCCAAATAAATCCTTGGGGAAAGCAGGAATAGAAGCCAATCCTTGAGGTGCAGTGGCAACCCCAAATACCCAACTCAGTAAAGCCGTACCAATAATTCCCCACAACAGCGCACCTTTAATCCGTCTCACCATAAAAAAAGCAGTCAGGAAAATACCAAAGATTGCCATTAGGGTTTGCGGTTGTGCCAGACTGCCAAAGTCGGTTTTAGTAACTTCATTCGCCACAATCAATCCCGCCCCACCTGTTTCTGTTGCCCCACCCAAACCGATATATGCGAGAAACAAGCCGATGCCTACCGTAGTTGCAGATTTAATCGAACTAGGAACAGCAGTAATTAGGTGACGACGGATATCGGTAATAGTCAGCAGGATAAAAACCAGCCCTTCAACAAATACGCATGCTAGGGCAACTCGCCAGTCGATACCCAAACCCAATACAACGGAGTAGGCAAAAAAGGCATTGATACCCATTCCTGGGGCAAGGGCAAAGGGATACTTGCCGATTAAACCCATAATTAACGTACCGATACCTGCGGAAACTGCGGTAGCAAATACCAAAGAACTAAATAAATCTTTTGGTTCGTTGAGGAATATTGCATCGGAGAGAATCAACGGGTTAACTACCAAAATGTACGCCATGGTCATAAAGGTAGTTACGCCAGCCAAAATTTCAGTACGGAAATTAGTTTGATAGCGATCAAATTGAAAATATCTGGCGATCGCATTTCCCTCGGTTTGGGGAGGCTTTCCTCTCGGTCTATTTTCTCTATCGGACTCGGCTACATTCACTCTGTCGATACTCTCTTTACGTGCATATAGTTGAAAATACGGATGTGCGTATTTATTGCATACTGTATACAGTAAAAAACCGAAAAACTGTATCTAGAGTTACGGCATAGCTGCTTGTCACAAAACTTTGAAAATGTTTAGCGCAAAGACATCAGCCCGTATCAGTAGGTATCGAAGCAGACGAGGTAACTTTAGGCGGAACTCTTCTACTAGAGGAGTGGGTAAAGCAATCGCTAATGAGATGCAAAAAATTTGAATCAAATAAATAAGAATACAGAGTAATTAGATGTGATGTGCGATGTTCAAACCAATTTTTGTTGTATAGAATGGATTGATTTAACAATCGTAATTTAATCAATGCTTGAAGTACCTGACAAAATTCGCTTAAAGCTAGCAAAAAAGTATTTAGATTGGGCTGAAACTTTACCTCAATTTCAGGGTGGAACGATTGCATGGCTTCAAGAAATTCGTAAGCATCAAAGAGAACGTTCTGAATATTCTCGTAACGAATATAAGATTCCTGAAAATACGAGTGTAGAGTATTCATTCTTTTCTCTGGCAGAACTTTTTTTTATAGAAGATGTAAAACAATTGAAAAATAATCTGCTAAAGCTATTTCCCGATTTGGATAGTTCTACAAAGGACAAGAAGTTTTCTAATGAAATTAGCGATCTAGCAACTAGCGTGTCAAGATGTGCCTATATTCCCCTGGGTCATATTGTCAAAGAACGAAAGTCGAATCATTATTTTTTTGGAAGAGAGCTAGTAGAAATTGAGAGTTTACC
>JBCBEA010000628.1:0-2748 GCA_038529195.1 Cyanobacteria bacterium J06600_6 | reverse complement strand
CCTTTTTCGGTCTTAATCAACCGCATTACCTTCTGAGGAATGGGTTCTGGCATGACGCAGTTAGGAGGAAATGCCCAATAGTGGTTGTAACGCTCCATGAACACATCAGTCCAGCCGTTGCGATCGCACCATTCTTGAATCCATTCGTCGTGAAAGTGTTGCATGTGAAGATATATGAGGAACTAGTTAGTTAAAAGGAATTTTGCTGTACTAAATACTTTGAGATTCAGGCATAAATCTTTGTCCATTAAGACTAACAAAAGCGTCATTATTTTGGAATGCAAAAAGCGTCCTACTTAATAAACCTTAAACGTCTAATTTATTTTTACGATCTCAACTGAGTATAAATACTCACCGTGCTTTGTTTTAGAGTTTATATATCTTGATATTTTAGATTTCTATTAAGTTAGATTTACAACTATTTACTAATATCTTAAAAGCACATCTCCGATTAGTTAAACAAGTGCAATAAAGAGCTGTGATTGTCCTTTGGTATAACTTTCGAAGTTTTGATTATTAAAAGTACGCTTCTAAAAAATGCCAAATATATATTTAATATTTAGAATTATTTTGAGTATTTGAATGGCTATTTAATTGCCAGCAGATCTAAAATCAAATAACCTTAAACTTACTTAATAATTATAAATATTAGTTTCGGTACAGACAAAATCTAGAGATTTATCCCAAGGATCGATAGGGATTTCAACACCACAGGCAAAGTCAAATGTAATGCCAATCGTTGGCGTGTTTAAAATGCTTTTAGAACTCAATAGGCGATCGTAAAAACCGCCCCCATAGCCAAGACGACGACCAAGATTATCGCTAGCGACTGTGGGGACTAAAATTAAGTCAGCGCGGGTTGGTACGATCGTCGGCGCAGTAGTTAAAGGTTCATAAATACCGTATTTGCCAGTTTGCAATTCATCCCCAGGCTGCCATGGATGCCAAACTAAGGACTTGTCAACGCAGCGAGGAAAAGCCCAGTTTTTATCCAGAGTAAATAGAGAAGATAGATCGGGTTCTTGACGAAAGCTAAAATATGCCAGAACAGTTGATGCTGATTGAAATAGAGTTAAAGCTTTGAGGCGATCGCAAATTAGGTTGCTTTTGTGCTGCCATTCCTCAATAGGCAAAGACTGTCTTTGCTGGAGAAGATTCCGTCGCAGGCTGGATTTATTTAACGGTGACATAGAGCAATTATCTATAGCTGCTTAATCATCTTCACATGGTTAATCCCAGCTTCGCTAAACTCTTCGCCAACTAACTCAAATCCCAGGCTGGTATACAGTGAGGCGATATATGTTTGAGCATGAACTACTGCCGATCTCTTACCCTGTTTGGCGATCGCCGATAAAGCAGACTGCATCAATTGTGTGCCAATTCCCTGGTGGCGATACTTAGACAATACCGCTAACCGTTCAATTTTGGCACAGTTGTTGGCGATCGCTCTAATTCTGGCAGTGGCGACGGCGTTTTTGTTGAGATAAGCCAAGAGGTGAACCGCGTCAGCATCCAAACCATCAAATTCTAGATCGGCAGATATCCCCTGTTCGTATTGAAAAACTTGGGTTCTAATCTCTTTGATCTCCGCAGTCTGATCTTGATACCGTAGTGTTTCGATGCGTAATCGCGAATTCATAGATGATATCGATAGTCAGAGTCAGCAATGCTTTATTTCAAATTATCATGCTCGCTTAGGATTTTCTCGACTCTCGCCTCTTCAATTTTGAAAGTCAGCTTATTTGCTTCGTGTAAATCTCGCTGAGTTTTAGTCAGGCTAACGGTCGAACCAACGGTAAACACTAAACCCATGCCCATAAATCCTTTGATCCAAACATTGGCAGGTAAATATAAAATGCCGATGGAAGTGGCAGAAATAGAAATAATAAAAGATAGCCAGGTTTGAGCAATCCAGGCAGAACTATGATCTTGATTGATTACTTTACGAGTCATTAGCTTAATTATTTGCTAAACGTTACTCAACATCTTAGAGAAGTTCGTTACCCACAAATTACTTCTGGTGACGGTTGTGTGATTGGATCGCGTTCCTAAGGCAATGATTGGAGTAATAGCTATGGAGTAGTGTTCCGAGTTAAAAAGCGATCGTAGACTAATTTACGGCAAAATTAAGAAGAGTACTTTGCTATATCTAGCCGTCTAGCCATGAAATCAATTCTGTATCTAGTGACAATTTCTATTTCGTTAGTCCCCGCAATAGTTAAGGCTCAAACACCAACTCCTGATGCGGGTGGTTTTAATCAGTTAGGTCGTCAACCAGTGCAACAGCCGAGAGTCTTTTCTAACCCCAATAGTCGATCGCGGCAGTTTTTTCAGCAGGGGAGAGAGAACCTTTACTTTCTAGAAAAATCCGAACCTATTTTGCAGATTGAGCAGTCAACGGAAGCCGAAAAAGAAGTAGAAGCAGATAAAATTCAAGAGCGAGAAACTTTAGAGCAGCCAGAATGAGCAAGACTTATCTAGTTACGGGAACAAATAGAGGTATTGGTTTAGAATACTGTCGGCAGCTAAAAGAACAGGGAAACGAAGTTATCGCCGTCTGTAGAAAGCCTTCTGCAGAACTGCAAAACCTAGGAGTGCAAATTGAAGCGGGGGTTGATCTGACTAGTCCCCAAGCCATGGGAGATTTGCTCAACAGACTAGACGGAAAAAAAATAGATGTTTTGATTAATAATGCGGGGATTGTCGAGCGAATTTCCCTAGCACAGCTAGATCTCGACAGCATTCGTC
>JBCBEA010000627.1:0-2748 GCA_038529195.1 Cyanobacteria bacterium J06600_6 | reverse complement strand
AATCGGTACAATTCTGTTATCTTATTTGTGACAGGTATTGCGATCGCAATATCGAGCATGTTAAGCCTTTCCACTGACTTAATCGAGTCTCAGGCACTACAAAGTTCGCAAACGATCGCCCAGACACTCCAAGAATCTCGTTCTTTATACAGTGCGCAGGTAGTTAACCGAATTAAAAATCTGCCTGGGATTCAAGTTACTCACGATTACCCAGGTAAACCTGGTGCAATTCCCATCCCTGCAACTTACCTAATCGAATTAAGCCACAACATCAGCGAAAAAAACGTTGGCACCTACGTCAGACTTTATAGCAAGTATCCCTTCCCCTGGCGTCAAGCCGAAGGAGGAGCGAGAGATGATTTCGAAAAAGAGGCGCTACAGTTTCTTGAAAGAAATCCCCAAAAGGTCTTTCATCGTGTCGAAAACATTAACGGTAATCCAACTCTGCGCTATGCCCAGCCAGATATTATGAAGGCTAGCTGTGTTGCCTGTCACAATAGCCATCCCGACAGTCCCAAACGCGATTGGCAGGTTGGTCAACTACGGGGAATTCTAGAAATTCAAAAACCCCTGGACAGCATTGTTCTACAAAGCCGTAGCAGCGTCTCTAAAACTTCTGTACAGCTAGCAGGAATTTCGGTGCTGGCAGTTATTGGTCTAGCTTTAGTCCTGGCAAGGCTGAAATTCATTAACCAAGAGTTAGATATTCTCGTCAAGAAAAGAACCTCTGAGCTAAATACCGCTAATAATGACCTGGAAACTGCTCGTGAAGAAGTTACCCAGCTGATGATTCGGATCGATCAGGATAAGCGTCAACAAGAGGTAGATGAAATTGTTGACTGTACTACCTTTGAGGCGATCGCCAAACTGGGTCAAAAATGGCGTCAAGACAATCAAACTTAGGCGATCAGCTAATTATTTTTCAACTAGCAAAATATTCTTTCTAAAACTATGACTAAAATTATTGCAATCCATTCCTATCGTGGCGGTACAGGCAAATCAAACCTAACCGCAAACATCGCCACCATCGTCGCTCAAGCAGGTCAGGGTAGTCGCGTGGGGATCGTGGATACAGATCTACCTTCCCCTGGAGTTCACGTTCTTTTTGGTCTGGGAGATGAGCAAATGAAAAAGAACCTCAATGGCTACCTCTGGAAACAATATGCGATCGAAGATGCTGCCCTAGACGTTTCTCACGTGATGCCCCAGAAAGCTGCTAATAGCGCTCTTTATATCGTTCCCAGCAGTATTAAGGTTGCTGATATTTCCCGAATTCTGCGGGAGGGTTTCGATTTTGAATTTATGCTCGACGGATTTAAACAGCTAATTAAATCTTTGAATCTTGACTACCTGTTTATCGACACCCATCCAGGTTTAAATCAAGAAACCTTAGTCAGCCTCACTATCTCGGACATGGTTCTTTATATCATGCGCCCCGATAGTCAAGACTTCCAGGGTACTGCAGTAACAGTAGATGTTGCTCGTCGCTTAAAAGTGCCAAAAATTCGCATCATTATCAACAAAGCTCTCAAAGAATACAACTTTGCCCAACTCGGTCAGGAAGTAGAGTCCAAATACAAAATTAGGGTTGCAGGAGTAATACAGCAGTCAGACGAAATGATGCGACTCGCTAGTAAGGGGATTTTTGCTGCCCAGTATCCCGACCACCTAATTTCCAAGGTTATTGCGGGAGTTGCTCGACAAATTATGGCTTAAATAACATTAGAACCTGCGTCTGTAGTTAGCCGTGGGTTTAAGAGGGCACTGCTCACCTTGCAGTGATTACTGTTTCTCTACTGATTGGTTGTGCAGCCCACCGTCAAGTCGATTTTCTTGGCAAATGCGAGGGATTCGCGAATTAAAAATAATTTGCAATACTGATGGTTGTGCAGCTAGCAGGTGCTTTTCTCTGCTTTATTCGAGTGTATTAGAGGGTGTTTGAGAAGTTATTCATCATACAGGTTAGTTTTCAATTTTGCCCCCCTCGCCCCCCAAAATTGGGGGGGGGAATTCAGCTCAAAGTCCCCCATCATTGGGGGATTTAGGGGGCTTTTAAGTAACTTTTTATACTTTTAAAACATACTCTCAGTTGATTATCAGTTTTACAGCACGCCCAATTGTTGTAAATAACAGGCTTGATTTTTTTGTGTGTCTGAAAAAGTCAATGACATTTGTGCGAGACGGATAGAGCTACTACTTGGTTCTATAGCCTGCATTTTCGGATATTTATTCAACAAATAGGTTACTTTTCTGATTTTATAATCTGAGGGATGTTGATGATTAAATAAGACGATTAAAAACAAAAAAGAGCCTAATATAATTGGTCTAACAACAAAATCATCGTCCAGTATGACGGATTTCATTATCCGAACGAAAAATGGATTTGAAAGCCCATTCGAGTCAAAGGGTAATAATCCTTGATACTTAAACATTTCTGCTTGCGTAAGTTTTGCTGGTTTATGAATTGCAGCAAAAACAAAAATTTTATCGCTCCGCAGTTGTTTTCCCAGGATGTAAGGAATATGCTGCTCAAAAATATTTTGAGCATTACGATTTGCACGAGCAGAATTAAAAGAAACTTTTAACAGCCACCTCTCGAACAAACTGTATTCATACTCTAAAATTGCCAAATCACTCAAGAAGTTTGACGTAAATACACCAGATTTTTGCAACACTGTCTTAGCATAATTATCTAAGTCACCCAATAATTTGTTATTACAGTTAGCGCATGTATCATTTATTGTTGCC
>JBCBEA010000626.1:0-2749 GCA_038529195.1 Cyanobacteria bacterium J06600_6 | reverse complement strand
GATGTTAGCTGCCGATGCTCTACGCTATTTGACGCTTCAGGTCACCGCCAGCAAGCAGTCAGGACTTCCGTGATGATATTTTTGTGTCCCAACATCACCAACGCTGCAATGGCATCGGCAATAGAGGCAAAACCCCCAGGATGTCCTGACTGCTTGCTGGCGGTGACCTGAAGCGTCAAATAGCGTAGAGCATCGGCAGCTAACATCGTTTGGTAAACCGCTGCTGGATCGGACGGGGAGGCGATCGCAGTTTGTCCTTCAGCGATCGCAGGAGAACTATACTGCTCGAAATCTGGCAGACTAGTTTTAAAATGTTCAATCCCTTCGCAAAAAGCGGGAATATTCGTGGCAACTGTCATAAATCTATCCTTCTCTGGAGGAACTGCAAGTATTAAGTAAATCTTACAGTTTCTAGGTGCTGTGACTGAGGAAAGATCTTGTTCTACGTACTTTTACTTACAAAAGTCACAAAAAAAACGCCGTAGATTACAAATTAATCTTGGCGTTAATCTTAATTTTACCAGCGAGCTAGAGCTCTATTCTTGTTCTAAAAGGCGAGTAAATTTATCTTTCATCCCCTGGATCTTCTGCTCGCATTTGGGGACGGCAACCAGGCGAATATCAATCTCTAGAACGTTTTCCAAGCGTGTAGTCTTTTCCCAGACTTTAACCTCATCAGGGGATTCGTGCTGATAGCGAAACGTGATGGTGTCTGGTTCTACATCTAAAATTTCTACATTTTTAAGCCAACCATTACTGCTTTTAATATAGAGCCAAATATTTGGCTGACCGATAAGTTCTCGTAGTTTCTTTTCCATAGTTAGAAATTCGTTCTACTGCATAAAGGTATAAAATATTTCATCTACTATAAGACATATTTTTTTGCTTGGCACGTTCAAATACTACATAAATCATCTAACCCGGGACAGATAAAAGATAATTTCCATGCTCTGGGGATCGTAACTATTTTTACGAATAGAGCGATCGCCTGTCACCTCAATAAATTAAGATTTTAGATACTGTTGCCAAGTAGTTTAGAAAATAATTTAAGCCGAGTTCATGTCCAATATTCAGTATGTCAGCCTGACTGTAGCCAATATGGAGCAGTCGATTAAGTTCTATTCGGAAGTCCTTTCGTTTCAGAAAATCAAGGATATCGAAGTTGCAGGAGAAGATTGGGAAAGATTGCAGGGAGTATTTGGGCTGCGGATGCGAATCGTCCACATGCAGCTTGGAAATGAGACTATTGGCTTAATGGAATATTTGACTCCCCAAGGTAGACCAATTCCCGTCGATTCTCGTAGTAACGATCGCTGGTTCCAACATTTTGCGATCATTGTTAGCGACATGGATAAGGCTTATCAGCACTTGCGTCAGCACAACGTCACCCACACCTCAACAAACCCTCAAACCTTACCCGAAAATTTAGGCTCGGCAGGTATCGAGGCATTCTTGTTTAAAGATCCCGATGGGCATAATTTAGAATTACTGGCTTTACCTGCGGATAAAGCACCCGAAAAATGGTCGCAGCCTACAGATAAGCTGTTTATGGGTATCGATCACACCGCAGTGGGTGTCAAAAGCGCCTCCGCCAGCTTCGGGCTATATCAAGACTATCTAAACCTGGAATTGGCAGGAGAGGTCGAAAACTACGGAACAGAATTTGAACATGTGACTGGCGTATTTGGCTCAAAGATTCACGTTAATACTCTGGTTGGCACAGCAGGAATTGGTTTTGAGCTACTAGATTACATTGCCCCCAGTGACGGTAGGGATATGCCCGTAGATAGTCGCGCCTGCGATTTGTGGCATTGGCAAACCACGATTGAAGTAGATAATTTGGCTCAGTTAGCTTCCAAATTACGCTCCGCACCCTGCCAGTTTATCTCTCCTGGGATCGTCAAAATGTCCAGTAACGAATTAGGATTTAGTCAGGCTTTATCTCTACGAGATCCAGACGGTCATGTGCTGCATCTCGTTCAAAGCTAACCTGTTGCCATTTTACGAAGCTAACCCCCCATTCGGGGCAACGGCAACCAATAACTAATTACTAGTAACTGATAAATGAGCGAGATCCTGTTTGATGAAATACCCGCTATTGATCTTAAAGACTTTACGGCTAAAGATCCCCTAGTTAAGCAGAATTTAGTGCAGACGGTAGGAGATGGGTTCAAAAATGTCGGTTTTATAGCGGTCAAGAATCATGGCTTATCCGCCACTATGTCTAATAATCTTTATCGTTCGATTATTGACTTTTTTGCCCTACCAGAAGCCACCAAACTAAACTACGAGATTGCGGGTATTGGTGGGCAGAGGGGTTATACAGCCAGGGGGAAAGAACATGCTAAAGGTAGAAGTGTCGGCGACCTTAAAGAGTTCTATCATATCGGACAAGAAATTGCTGATGCTGACTTAGAGCGTTTGAATTATCCTGCTAATGTTTTCCCCCAGGAAGTGCCAGGATTCTTAGCGACGACTGTCTCGGCGTATCGCGTCTTAGAAGAAACTGGCATCCAAATCTTAAGAGCGATCGCTTTATACTTAGAATTACCTGAAGATTATTTCGATAATCAGGTCAAATTCGGCAACAGTATCCTGCGCCCAATCCACTACTTTGCGATCGATAATCCCGAAGATATTCCCCCAAATGCAGTCAGGGCTGCTGCTCATGGTGATATCAATCTAATTACTCTGTTGATGGGTGCAAGTGCAGAAGGTTTACAAATTCTCCGTCAGGATGACAAATGGA
>JBCBEA010000625.1:0-2754 GCA_038529195.1 Cyanobacteria bacterium J06600_6 | reverse complement strand
CTATACTACCCTTGAGAGTTCAGGTTGGAAAACTAACCAGCAAAAGTTAGTTTGTTCGATGAAGAATATATATCAAGCGGAATCAGCCAGTTTTTATCGCGAGCTGGCTCTAATTTGCTGGCTTAGATTTTGATTCAACTTAGCAAGAATATTGGCGAGGGACTATAGCTCCTCTGCTGCTGCACGATCTAACAACCATAATAATTCTCCTTTAGGCTGAATTGAACGAGAAGGATACTGTTTTTCGTCTCCTTGAGTGGCAAAAACCTGTTTGAGAGCAGGACGTTTATTTTCTCCTGCTACGAGAAAAACAACGCAGTCTGCCTGATTAATCAAAGGTATTGTAAAGGTTATTCGGGGCTGACCATGATGATTACCTACGGTTACTAGGCGATCTTCAACAGACAAAGCTTCCGTCTGAGGAAAAAGAGATGCGGTATGCCCATCATCACCCATACCCAGCAAAATTAAGTCAAACTTGGGAAATCCCTGCTCAATTTGAAAAAACTCTTTTATTTCTGTCTCATGCTGTTTGGCATCTAATGCTGGCTCTGTACCCGTAATCTTCATCGGATGAATATTGTCGGCGGGAATATCTATTTTGTCCAGCCATGCCTGACGCGCCATCAATTGATTACTGTCTGGATGATCGGCAGGAACATAACGCTCATCGCCCCAGAAAACATGTATTTTTGACCAGGGTAAATCGGCTTGAGCAAGCTTCTCATAGAGTGGTTTGGGTGTGCTGCCCCCTGCCAAGGCAATTGTAAAACGATCCTGTTTGGCGATCGCTCTACTGATCTTCTCGATTGTGATTTCATAAGCTCGATCAACCAAAGCTGGTTTATCCGCTAATACCTCAACATTTTGATTTAAAATAGCCATCTTGTATTCCTCAGTATGCTAAAAATTTGGGCCAAACACTACTAATATTAAGACTGCAAATTAAGACTGTAGCGAAAGTTTAAGTTAGGTTTAAACATCATCTAACCAAGGATTTATCTGAGATATTTTGTTTAGTCAATACACAGTTGTATTTTTGTCAATACTTGCAACAATTATTCATAAGCTTTTAAACTTATGTAAGAGTGCAATAATACAATTTTAGTTGTGAGGAGAGTAAATACTCTGTGCTGCAACGTTTAAAGCAAGATTTAAAAAGCGATTTAATAGCGGGTTTATTGGTAGTCATCCCTCTGGCGACTACAATCTGGCTGTCTATTTCAACCGCGAAGTGGGCGATCGATCTGTTTACTCGTATCCCCAAGCGAATTAATCCGTTTGATGGATTAGATCCTTTACTAACCGATGTCCTCAATTTTTCTGTTGGCTTCACTGTTCCGCTCTTAAGTATTCTGATTATCGGCTTAATGGCTCGGAATATTGCGGGGCGCTGGCTATTAGACTTTGGCGAGCAATTTTTACAGGCAATTCCCCTAGCAGGATCGGTTTATAAAACTCTTAAACAGATCCTGGAAACCCTCTTAAGTGATTCTAAAACCAAATTTAGGAGGGTAGTTTTGGTGGAATACCCCCGTAAGGGGATATGGACAATGGGATTTGTCACTGGTAAGTCTAGTCCCAAACTGCAGGCTCATCTGCATGCAGAAATGATCAATGTCTTCATTCCAACAACTCCTAACCCAACTTCTGGCTGGTATGCGATTGTGCCTCAGGCAGAATTGATTGATGTTGATCTAAGTATTGAGGATGCTTTTAAGGTATTAATCTCTGGGGGAATAGTTAGCCCCGAAATGACTGAGACTAAACCAGCAGTCTCGATGCCTAAATTCTCCCAGAAAATGGTGGCTAACAATGTGGCAATTGGCGATCGCTCTGAACTGATTTCAGTTGAAGAAGAAAGTTAGTCGAAACAAGACAGTATAATAATCGAAGCCCGATTTATTTGATCGGGCATTTATTTTTTGATTCACGATCGCTCTAAACATGGCTCTGCGTAAACAACCCCGAAGTATTGCTCGCGAACTAGCTCTGCTAAGTCTTAGTCAGGTAAAAACTAAACAAGGAAAGCTAGCCCAGTCAGAATTAGACAGCCTGGTTTTAGCAGCTATTCGGACGCTCACGATTGAAGTCCAGGACAATTTAGAAGCAGCCTCGGCTGAGATTAAGCGGGGGGAGGATAGACTTCTAAATAGTGCCACTCGCGCTAGCGATTTAGAAAGTGCCAAGGTGATGATCCAAGAAGCATTGGCACTCTCTCAGGCTGCAATTAATCGTGTCGGCATGGCGGTTGAATTTCCCGAATTTTTGCAGCTTACTAATAAAGAGCAGGTTCGACAGTACGCTACAGAACTGATTGTTACCGTTAATGATTATCGTCAGGAAATAGAAGCCACAATTGAAAATGCCCTAGTTGGCTGGCAGCTTAGTCGGCTACCTCGAATTGACCGAGATATTTTACGCATTTCTGTTGCCGAAATATTTTATCTACAGGTGCCTGAAAAAGTAGCGATCAATGAGTCGGTGGAACTGGCAAAACGCTATTCAGATGAAGATGGGTTTAGGTTTATTAACGGCGTGCTGCGACGGTTAAGCGATCGCCGTAAAGAAGGTACCGATGAGCTAGTTGAAGAGTCTGAGGCAAAATTAGAAGAAACTGAAACAGTTGGTGTATTTGAACCAGCGACAGCAGCAGAAACTCCGCAGCCAGAAGCAGCAACCTCCAAAGCAGAAATTGCGCCCGTGACTCAAGCTGAAGCACCAGTAGTAAAAGTAAAACCCCGCAAGATTTTA
>JBCBEA010000624.1:0-2756 GCA_038529195.1 Cyanobacteria bacterium J06600_6 | reverse complement strand
TTGAATAAATACTCTAATATTATCTACATTTTTCAGATGCACATTTGGATTTTACTTGTTTGATAAAGATGATGTATTAACCCCAAAAACTATTTAAATCAATTTTTCAGTAATCTTACAGATAGCAAATTTAATTTTATTAATAAAGGCAATAGTAATACTTAATTTTAAAAGCTATGAATCATAATTTTGAAAATCAAGAAATGCATTATATTCAAGGTTCTTCTGCGTTCGATAATGCTGAAGGAGGCTTAAA
The DNA here is from genome assembly GCA_038529195.1 of Cyanobacteria bacterium J06600_6. Taxonomy (GTDB): domain Bacteria; phylum Cyanobacteriota; class Cyanobacteriia; order Cyanobacteriales; family Xenococcaceae; genus Waterburya. The sequence goes on along the minus strand of JBCBEA010000624.1, from coordinate 2,500 downwards.
ACTAGGTGACATGAAAAGCACTGTAATGAGAAAACTTCCTTTAGTTGTTGCTATTACCTTGGGGATGACATCTCTAGCTTTTTTCAAAACCATGCTAATTCCGCCAGTTTACGTGGCAAGTGTTGAACTTTTACCTGAGTCTCTCAATGTTGAAACTAAAGTCACTGCTGATGGCGATTCGGGAGAAGTGAGAGAAGACATTACCGCAGTCAAATTAGATGATATTCAGCTTAAGAAGCTAAAAAGTCCCGCGACAATTTCGCGAGCAATTGAGACACTTGCAGGTCAGTATCCTGAGCTAGATTATGAGACATTGACTGACGACTTAGAAGTTAGGTTTATTCGTGATAGTCAGAATAAGAAAAATGTTTTATCTGTTAGCTACGAACATGCTGATAAAAAACAGGTAGCAGATGTGATGGAAGTTTTAACTCAAACTTTCCTCGATTACAGTGCCGATCAGCGTACGGAAGGAATTGAACGAGGAATTAAGGTTTTGGAGGCGCAAATTCCGAAAGTATCTGTTCAAGTTCGTCGCCTTGAAGGTCAAATGGACAGCCTGAGAGATCGATACGGTTTTATCGAACCTGAAATATCTTTAGATCCAATTACTAGCCGTAAAAGCATTATGGCTCAAGAAGAAGATAATGTAGCTAGCGAACTTCAGCAAATGCGGTCAAAGCTGAGAAATTTAGATCGCGAACTCAGTTTTCAGCCAACGACTTCTCCAACAGCAATTGAGCTGGCAACTCCCAGATATCAGGGGCTTTTGAATCAACTTAGAGAAATTGATATTGAGATTGGTCGTAAATCCGCTATTTTCTCCAGTAGAGCCATAGAAATGCAGGTTTTACAGGAAGAAAGGCAGAGAATTATTGGTCTTACGAAGCAAGCAACTCAAGCTATTCGTCAAAGATTAGTTAATGACATTAGAACTCTTGAAAATCGTCAAAGAGTAGCGCAAAGAGAATCAGCCAAACTACGCTCAGAATTAAAGAATTGGTCTAATGTCGCTAATGACTACAGCAAACTAGAACAAGAACTAGTTTCAGCCAGGGAAGAGCTAAGTGGATATACCCAGAAGCGGGATGCTTTATTGATTGATGCTGCTAGACAAGGTACTCCTTGGGAACTTCTTGCACCGGCGGGAGAGCCATTGAACACCGATCTTAGTACTAGCAATCGTTTATTTCTCGGCTCTAGTTTAGGATTACTGTTGGGAATGGGGATGGCTTTAATGCTAGATAAGAGTCAAAAAATTATCTACACTTCTGCTAAAGCTGAAGAGATTACCAATTTACCTGTTTTGGGTTCTATTCCTCACACTCCACAGAACAAAAAGCTAGCCTTATTGGGTCAAGCCAAAAACGCGAACGCCAAACAGCTACCTCCTTCTCAAACTTCCCAGGGTCTTGACTTATATCGCGATCCAGATGCTTCTGACAACTTAGCTTTTCCGAATATGTTTCCCTCTTCTATTGAAGCATTTCGCTCTTTTGCGGCCAATTTAGGATTGTTAAACTTTAGTACTGATTCGGAGTTCTTGAAGTTCGACACTAATTTGCGATCAATCGCTATTACTTCTGCCATTTCTGGAGAAGGAAAATCTACTGTTGCTCTTAATTTAGCGCGCGCTTCCGCATCAATGGGAAGAAAGGTCTTGATTGTGGATGCTGACGTACGCAGTAAAGTCTGTCTGACAGAGAGTTTGGGCTTGGAATCTGAGGTAGGGCTAAAAAATCTGCTCAATCAGCCTAATTCGAGTTTGGCACTCGAACACGTAAGAAAATCTCCTTTAGACGATAATCTCTATATTTTGAGTTCTGGCTTTAGTGAGTTGATGAGTCAGGAAAGTAGTCGGCTATTGGCATCAGGAGAAATGTTCTTGTTGATGGAAGAATTGAAGGAAAATTTCGATCTTGTCATCTATGATATGTGTGCGGTGGTTGGCTATGCTGACGTTAATCTGTTGGCAGGTAAGACTGACGGTGTAATTCTGGTGACAGGTTTAGGTAAGATCGACCAAACTTTATTAACTAGAGCCGTAGAGCAGTTAAAAATGGCTAGTGTTCCTGTTTTGGGCATAGCCGCGAATAATGTCACCAAAGTCTAAGGCGATCGCTGTTGATAGATTTTTCGATAATTAACTGTACTGAGCATCCTACGGGGTGCTTTTTTTGTCAGGGCATTGCTCGAAACGCCCTGAGATTAGAAAACTAGCGATTCCAGAGGTTGTCCCACCATTGAATTGGTTCGGCTTCGACAAATTTAATACGATCGCGAATATCTTCAATTTTCCAGCCTGTAAGACTAGCGAGGGTTTTGGCTTCTCTTTCTTGTCTATCTCTCACCTGCTGCTGGTATTCTTTCCCCGCATCACAGGTAAGCTTTCCTGTGTAGGGATGACGAATGACGTATCTGCCCTGGAAATTAGAGCGATCGCTCGTAGACTGAAATTTGAGATCTTCGGGGAAGTTATCGCGGTTATAGCGGACGTGGA
>JBCBEA010000623.1:0-2769 GCA_038529195.1 Cyanobacteria bacterium J06600_6 | reverse complement strand
AGTAGTTAACTTTAGCTATTATTTAAATTAAGATGTTCTCTATCTTGACCTTAATCGGCTTCAATTATGACTAAAACTAATTTCTTTCTATATTTAATTTGATATTTATGGTAAACGAATAATATTGAGTTGCCAACTATAAAAATATATTCTGTTTTAGGGCAAAATCAAAACAATCGAAGCATTTTTGGGCTAAAATTACGCTATCTACACTACATCTCATAGTTAAAATTAACTGCACCATTATTGGGTCGGCAGAAAGAGAATAACTAAATTAATTTCTAATAGATTAAAGGTGATTTTGATTAACGGTCAAGTAAAAAATGCGCAAACACAGTATTGATAAATGGTGCAAACAAAATAACTGGAGTGAACCAAGACAGTTAGAATCTGGTAACTGGGTCGCATTTCCTCCAGGAGGAGCAATAGAAACTCCTTTGCCATCAACAGCCAATATCAACAGCAGTTATCTGCAAGACCTTATTTATGGTTTAATTTTAGTCTTTGCGATCGCTATTGTTGGAGCGGTCTCTCTAATCATCTCTCCTCTATTTTTGACTGCTATTATTCAAAGACACAGACGACGCTGTTCGATGTCGAAGCTAAAAACATATAATTAAGCTTATTTGGTACGACTGCTTGTTAATGGTCAACTGTTCTTCCGATCAAACTTCTTCTCTTCAATCGGCTCAAGACTCTATCACTGAGTCTGTTTCCAGATCGGCAGAACAAGACTGCTGGACAACTATAGATAGCAGCAAGTTATACAACATTAAAGGCTGGGGCGATCCTTATTTTGCAATCAGTCGTCAGGGCAACGTTATGGTAACGACAACAGCCCAGAACAAACCGATAGAACTACTAGAAATTGTCAATTTATTATCTGATCAGGGAGTTGATTTACCTTTACTCATTCGCTTCCCCGATATTCTGGAGGATCGCTTAGCAAGGCTACATCAATGCATGGAACAGGCGATCGCCCGCTATAACTATCAGGGTAGCTATCAGGGAGTTTTTCCGATCAAGTGTAATCAAAATCGTCAGCTAATTGAAACAGTAGTCGAGCGGGGTCAGCAGTATCAGTTAGGTTTAGAAGCCGGGTCAAAACCAGAATTGACGATCGCCTTAGCGTGTCTAAAAGTTGATCGCTCTCAAGCGCCTCTATTGATGTGCAACGGTTACAAAGATCGTCAGTATCTTGAAACTGCTCTGCTGGCAACTAAACTGGGACATCAGCCAATTATTGTAATTGAGCAGTTATCTGAACTAAACTTGCTGCTTAAAATTGCTCAAGAACTGCAGATATCGCCGATTATTGGAGTACGCGCCAAGCTAAATACCAAGGGAACAGGCAGATGGGGTAGCTCAACTGGCGATTGGGCTAAATTCGGTCTAACGGTAGCCGAAATTCTTCAGGTAGTACATCGGCTAGCAGCATCAGAACAGCTAGGTTGTTTACAGCTTCTACACTTTCACATCGGTTCGCAGATCTCAGCAATTAAAACGATCAAGAATGCAATTCGTGAAGCGAGTCAAATTTATGTTCAGCTAGCCAAACTAGGGGCAAACATGCAGTACCTTAACGTTGGTGGGGGACTGGCGGTGGACTATGATGGCTCGAAAACTGATGTTCCTGCTTCTAAAAACTACAATATGCAGAACTATGCCAACGATATTGTGGCACAGGTCAAAGATGCCTGCGATCGCCTAGCCATCAAACACCCGATCTTAGTCAGTGAAAGTGGTAGAGCGATCGCATCTCACCAGTCAGTACTTATTTTTGATGTTTTGGGTCAAAGTCAGATCAGAGAATCTACTCCTAGTCCGCCTGAAGCAACTGCCCCATTGGTAATTAAAAACTTTTGGGAAACCTATCAGGGAATTAATTTAGCTAATCTCCAAGAAAGCTATCATGACGCAATTCAGTTTAAACAGGAAGCGTTGAGTTTATTTAATCTTGGCTACCTCAGTTTAGTAGAGCGATCGCACGCAGAAGAACTTTTCTGGGGATGCTGTAGGCAGATTAATCGAACAATTGAGGCTAATCAAGATTTACCCGATGAGTTAGCCAGTTTGCCACAGATGATGGCATCAACTTACTATATTAATCTCTCGATTTTTCGGTCTATTCCCGATAGCTGGGCGATCGATCAGCTCTTCCCAATTTTACCAATTCACCGCCTTCAGGAAAAACCCACGGTCAAAGCAGTACTGGCAGATATTACCTGTGATAGTGATGGCAAAGTCGATCAGTTTATTGACCGTAAAATAACAAAAGAAACATTAGAGCTGCATGCTTTAAATTCGCCAACTTCTTCTCCTTACTATATCGGTATGTTTTTGGTGGGTGCATACCAAGAGATCATGGGTAATTTACACAATTTATTTGGTGATACTAACGTCGTGCAGATCGAGAGTAACGCCACTGGATACGCTATTAAATCAGTCATCCCAGGAGATACAATTGCTAAAGTTCTAAAATATGTAGAACATAATAGTCAGGATTTACTGAGAACGATAGAGTGTCAAATCCAATCTGCTCTTCAACAGCAAAATATCACTAAATTGGAAGCTCAGAAGCTAAGGCAAAATTACGCTAATACTTTAAATAGCTACACATATTTAAAGAGCAGCGCAGGTTAGCAAAATGTTGAGCATGAACAACAGAAGAGTATTGATAACTAATGTTACACACCTCATCGATCTGTTTAAATAATGGACAATTGCGAGACAGTTACGTTGCCCTAAAGGACTTCCTTCGGTCGCGGA
>JBCBEA010000622.1:0-2776 GCA_038529195.1 Cyanobacteria bacterium J06600_6 | reverse complement strand
GGATGATTTCCGAAAATCCTCAGTTTGCAAGTAAATTTAAAAAGCTAATAGCTAATAGCTGATAGCTACGAGTACAAAGGACTTGTCCGCATGTAACACCTTGTGCGTCATGTTTTAAATTAGCAACGCCCTATAAGTTTGTCTATAGCAATTTTTTTGTACATTTATATGACCTACATGCTTGGCTTAGATTTGTGCTAGAACTGTTGCCTATCGTTACCTAAAAGCAAACGTTATCAGGATGATCACCCTTATTTTTATCGTCGGTAGTGTGGGGTTTATATCTGGCTACCTACGTTTGATTACTGATGAAGCGGGAAATATTCCCCTGAATAGCTATAGATTGACTGGCTGTTTTCCCGCTTTTTTGTATGGCATGTTTGAAGGAACTAGAGATTTGTGCTCGCGACAGCTGACTAACGAAGCATTGTCGGCAATTTTGGTTTACGGCGGCATCGGTCTTTATTTTCTTGGCTTTAATCTTCCTCAGTAATTACCCTGCTAAATTAGCAATCAGTTATCATCGCTAGCTAAACAATTTCATCTCGCAATGCTAACTTTTACCTCAAATAGAAGTATCGGCAAGGCAAATAATCAATTGAATTCTGGATAAATCTTCAATAATCTGGGTTTTGTAACGAAATGCAAAGTATAATAATTTAATCGAGTCGCAAATTATTGTGGCTTGGCTACAAACCATTATTTGAGATTAATATTTGTAAATGCGAGTTGCGATCGCCGGAGCGGGATTAGCAGGATTAGCCTGCGCTAAGTATTTAGTAGACGAAGGACATGAACCAATTGTCCTCGAACGTCGAGATGTTTTGGGTGGCTTGGTCGCTGCCTGGAAAGATGAAGATGGTGACTGGTATGAAACTGGTTTACACGTCTTCTTTGGTGCATATCCCAATATGATTCAACTTTTCAAAGAATTAGGGATTGAGGATCGTCTTCAGTGGAAAGAGCATACGCTTATTTTCAATCAGCCAGAGAAACCAGGGACATATTCTCGCTTCGACGTACCCGATATTCCCGCCCCCTTCAATGTAATTACCTCAATTGTCCGTAACAACGACATGTTGACCTGGACGCAAAAGTTTAAGTTTGCCGTCGGTTTGCTACCGGCGATCGTGCGGGGACAGCAATACGTAGAAGATCAGGATAAGTATGACCTGCTCGCCTGGCTAGAACAGCAGGGAATTGACGATCGCGTTAATAGCGATATTTTTATAGCTGCTTCTAAGGCGTTGACCTTTATCAACCCTGAGGATGTTTCGGCAACCATTCCTCTGACGGCGATCAATCGGTTTTTGAAAGAGCGTTATGGTTCAAAAGTCGCCTTCTTGGATGGCTCACCCACGGAAAGATTATGTCAGCCAATGGTAGACTATATCACCGAAAGAGGTGGCGAAGTTCATCTAAATGCGCCAATCAAGCAGATTATGACTAACGATGATGGCACAGTCAAAGGCTATCTACTACGCGGTTTAAACGGCGAAGATGACAAAGTAATTACCGCTGATGCTTATGTTTCAGCAATTCCCGTCGATCCTTTAAAACCCTTGTTACCTAAAGCCTGGAAAGAAAAGCAATTCTTCCAAGAGATGTCTAAATTAGAAGGGGTAGAAGTAATCAATCTGCATCTTTGGTTTGATCGCAAGATTACAGAAATCGACCATCTCCTATTTTCGCGATCGCCATTACTTAGCGTCTATGCTGACATGAGTAACACCTGTAAAGAATATGCCGATCCCGACAAGTCAATGTTAGAGCTAGTTCTCGCTCCTGCTAAAGACTGGATCACTAGATCGGATGAGGATATTATCGAAGCAACAATGGCAGAACTAAGAAAACTCTTTCCCCAACATTTTGCAGGGGATAATCAAGCAACCCTACTCAAATCAAAAGTAGTGAAAACTCCTCGCTCAGTCTACCGCGCTTTAGCTGGAACTCAGTCGGTTAAGCCTACTCAAAAAACACCGATTGATAACTTCTACCTAGCAGGTAGCTTTACGAAGCAGGAATACCTGGGAAGTATGGAAGGAGCCGTACTTTCTGGTAAACTAGCAGCCAAAGCGATCGCTCAAGATTATTCTAATACTGAAGTAGCTCAGAAAACTCCTGCAGTAGCTGTTTAACCATTGGCAAACAACCCCTCTTGTTTGCAGTTTTCCTAACCGATCTTCTGATTGTACAAGCTTCAAACCTGAAGGGATTGTGGCTAGACTCTTCCCATAATCTACGGCTGCAATCCAATTTTTATTGCTTGTGATATGTCTTTAGTAGTAATAGGATGAGACAATGCTAAATGACATAGGGCACAAAACCTAGATTACCCTATCCCCGCTTAAATAAAAGACAGTAACTTTTGCTTGCTTCTGGATGTTGCAATTACCAAAAACCGAAACGAAAAAAAAGCTAGTCTCAGTAGATGAGGCTTATGAGATTTGCCGTCAAATTACGGCAGAATATGCAAAAACCTTCTATCTGGGCACTTTATTAATGCCGAGAGGATAATTTTTAACTGTGTCGACAAGTGCAACATCTGTATCGCTAATCGGCTGTCCTGCAAAAACAGATTCAAGCTGATGTTCCCACTCGGCGAGGGTTTCTTTGGTAGTATGTTTGGCTTTCTCGCCATCCACCAGCTCATCAGTAAGACGACACCAGGCATATATAGCCCAAATTGCCTTACTTTTTTCTCTCGGCATTAATAAAGTGCCCAGATAGAAGGCTTATGAGATTTGCCGTCAAATTACGGCAGAATATGCAAAAA
>JBCBEA010000621.1:0-2779 GCA_038529195.1 Cyanobacteria bacterium J06600_6 | reverse complement strand
GTATAAATCGCAATATATACCTGGTTGTTTTTAATCGTAAAAGATTCCATTTGTCTGAGCTGAAGTTCTCCCTGCTGACGGGAGTAGATCACCGTACGAGCAGGAGCATTGTCGATGGTTGAGCGGAATTCCTCATAGGGTTCGGCACTACTACCTTCTGTCTTGTTGATGCGCTCCAATACTGTTCGGCTATATTCCTCAAGGTTAGTCGGCTCAGATGATAGATACTCTACCGCCACGTAAACTTTTTCCAGAAATAAATCAACCTCTGTTTCCCGAGGAGAGTTAAAGACCACAACTTCCCCTGTAATTGGGTCATCTATTTGCGCTTCAGACCAACTTCGAGGGTATTTGAGTGTGAATTGATAATCATTGTTGGTATATTCAACAAAATTCCGATAAGAGTTTTTGCTCAGACCAAAAAAAACGATCGCTGCAGCAATAATAAAAGGTAGGGACAGCAATCCCCAAATTAACCGAGAACCTGATTTAGATGAGCGAGCGGATTTTCGACGTTTGTTATTCGTCCTGGCTGGAGAAGTAGATTGATAGGGTAAATTCTCGCTACTAATAAAAGGCGGTGGAAAAGTAACCACGTCTTGGTCTTGGGAAAAATCTATTTCTTTGAGAACTTCCGTAACAGACTGATAATGATCCTCTTGATGACTGCTCACCATTTTGTTAAGAGTTCTTGCCAATTCGGGTCGAATATCTGCAGTGGGAGAATTGTTCAAGTTGGTTAACTGTTCAGACTTTACCTCTTCAAAAGACTTACTTTGAACAGAATCTGCTTGCTTGCCAGTCAAGGCATAAATAATTGTTTTACCTAAGGCATAAATATCTGAGTTTAGATCGGCTAGAGCAAAATCTTGCTGAGGAGCAAAATCTTGATTAAGACGACTAGCTATAGCTTTAGTCCCAGCAAAATTAGTCAAATACTTTGTGCCATCTTCAAGCTCCACAAGACTAGATGGCTGAATATTTAGGTGAGCCACACCCGACTTATGAGCAAATTCTAAAATTCGTAATATCTCCTGTAGCCAGATGAGCGCTTCTGATTCGTCCAGCAGGATATTTTCTAATTTCTGTTCTAAAGTTGTGCCTTTGACCGATTGTTGAACTAGGTAAAATTCGCGATCGCACTCAAAAAAAGCTAATAGTTCCAGAACTTGCGGATGCTGACTCACCTTTTGCAGCAGATTGCCTCGGACTAAAAATGCCTGGCTCACTTTCTGCCAAGATTGTAGCCCTAAAACTTCTTGCTCATAACGTGGTTGCAGTTGCTGAATAGTACATTGCGATCGACTATCATTGGCTAAATCTTCCGCAAGATAAAACGCACTGTGGCTCTGGCGATTGAGTTGCCGAACAATACGATAGCGATCATACAAGATCTTACCAACAATTGACTTCATTCACGTTTAACTAGGCTTACCCTAACAGATAATCAAAATTGGACTCTATTGTAACCAAAACATTTTGCTAACTAGACTGCTCTTGTGCCAATTCATCGAGACGTGCAAGGACTTCTTGACTATGGATGCTGGGTCTAACTCCTAAAAAGGTTTCGCGCAAAATTCCCTGGGGATCTATTAAGTAAGTGTGTCGGAGGGAAACAGCTCCTAACCAAGAACCATAGGCTTTACTAACGCTACCGTCAGAATCGGCTAGTAGAGGAAACTTCAACCCTTCCGAATCGCAAAATTCTGCATGAGAATCGACATCATCGACGCTAACTCCCAAAATCTGGGCATTTCTGGCTTCATATGCAGCCAAATCCTGCTGGAAACGACGAGCTTCAATTGTGCATCCTGAAGTAAAATCTTGCGGATAGAAATAAAGCACAACCCACTGTCCCAAATAATCATTTAAAGCAATTTCACCGTCTCCTGTATTGGTTGCCAAGGTAAATTCAGGAGCGGGACTATTGAGATCGGGCTGTTTGCCTCCCATTGCCCAAGCACTATCGGGAGCTAGACTAAAAAGCATTACAGAAAAAGCGATACTCAACCAAAATTGAATTGAAAACAAACGTTTCATAATTTACATAAAATATGATTTACTTATCACTAAGATTACAAGTAATGCTGAAGCCATAACAAAAAATTAATCTTGATATATTAAGATACTGTGGCTGTGACTGAGTATAAGCTGTCAATTATTTGTTGCAACAGTTCCAAGATAAGCAGATAAGTTGAGAATTTAAGTAACTATGAGTACAGATTTGATTGCACCTCACGGTGGAGAGCTGGTAAATCGCCTAGCTAGCGCGTCAGAAAAGCAAGACTTCTTGAGCAAGGCAGATTCGTTACCCAAAGTTCAATTAGACAAGAGAGCAACATCCGATTTAGTCATGATTGCGATCGGCGGTTTTAGCCCTATTTCTGGCTTCATGGGTCAAGACGATTATCTAGGGGTCGTCAAGAATATGCGTCTTGCCAGCGGTGTACCTTGGTCAGTACCAGTTACCCTGTCTGTCACGTCCGCAGAAGCAGAACCTTTAGAAATTGGGAGTTTAGTTCGTTTAGACGATCCTGACGGTAATTTTACGGGGGTTTTACAGCTAGAAGAGAAGTATACCTACGATAAGAAACTAGAGGCAGAACACGTTTACCGCACAACGGAAGACCAACATCCTGGAGTCAAAGTTGTTTACGACCAGGGTGAAGTTAATCTGGCGGGGGCAGTTTGGCTCTTAGAAAGAGCAGACCATCCTCAGTTTCTTATCGTAGGTATACTTCTCTTCTAGCTGTAAAACCCCCGTAAAATTACCGTCAGG
>JBCBEA010000620.1:0-2780 GCA_038529195.1 Cyanobacteria bacterium J06600_6 | reverse complement strand
TATTCATGAAAATCTACTGATGAATTTACTAGCTTTTAGGCTCGAACTAAGTGCCATTTTATGATTTCATTAGTGCCGTTTTATCCTTCAAGTTACAGCAAGCTCTGGCGATCGCAAAAACTTATTTCCTATCTTGAAACCCTAATAAATTCGAGTTGTTACAGTATATTTGTTCACCTTAACAGGGGTAGGGATAAGGTTTAGAAGTCTACCCTAATCTTGACGAATGCAACTTTGCTACGGCTAATATTTTTGAAACTGTTGCTCGTAGAATTTCAAGAGGTAATTATAAGACTCGAAACTAGCATTTGAGTTGATATATTGCAGTTCGGCATCAGCTAAAACTCTCGGTTTACTCTGTAAAGCCAAGGCTGCTTGATGAATATTGTCAATTCCTTGGCTGACATCTGGTTTTGAGGGGTCAATCTCTAGATATTTAAATAAATGAGACATTTTGTCGGGATTGATAAAAAAGTCTTCATACTTAACGAGATAGACTTCATAAAAATCCATTAAAAGTTTGACTTCTTCTAGTCCCTCATTCCAATCTCGAACGGCATGGATAAAATCCCTCTGACTGCTCCAATCTCGATCTTGACCTTCTGCTGCAACATTAGCTCGTAGATTATAAGAGCAGGCAACATCATAGATATTTCTAAAAATGTAGACGATCTTGGCGTTGGGTAAATTCAACCAAGTATTACGCCAAGACTTAACAAATCTAGGTCTTTTATCGCCAATGTAACGAGCGCACTCAAATTTAGCCTCAATTTGCTGATAAAAATAGGGACGAACTAAATAATTTTTGTTTTGAGAATCGAAGAAAGAGGTTTTAGTAAACGAACTAGCTGACACGTTATCTTTGAGAGAATACCGCTCTATTCCCAAACAAATATCATCACTAAAGTTTAATAATTCACCTAAAGCAGTTGTTCCAGAGCGAGCATTGCCGATCGCAAACAGATAGTTTTTGCCCTGTGAAATGTGCTGCATCATCAGTTGACGGCTTTGATGAATAGATTGTATCTGTTCTGCTAGTTCTCGATTGATGCGTCGATTGAATTTTTGATACTGCTGACTCAACTTTATTTGTTGCAGCTCTATTGTTTGATAAGTAATTGTTTGGTCGCGATCGAGGGTAATGATTAACTCGAAGTTTTGCTGTTCTAAATCAGGATCTAGCTCGATCGCGCATTTCCAACGAGCATTAGCGCTATTTTGGCAGTCGGGAAATTTTGCTACTAGTCGAGGAGAAGGATTGTTAATCTTGGCTGTAAAGCTTTGTTGTTCGCCAACTAAGGTTATTTTTTTGATGGTGCGATCTTTACTTAAAGCTAAACCACTGAGAAGTAGAGACTTATGCTCTCCTGCAAAAACCCGCAGGCGATCGCGAGCCAGGAATATTTGATTATGAGCATGGGAATCGACTGATACTTCGTGAAAGTAAGGTAGCCATGATTCTGACTCGGCGGAAAAAAGTCGAATCTGATAGGCAATCTTGAGGCGATCTAGATCGTCTAATATTTCTTGATGTTCTTGATTGACACTACTTACAACCATACTTATCTAGATTTAAATAGGGTAATTTTAACTACAAATATTAAAATTGACGAGGTACTTACAAAGGCGATCGCTATAATGCCAAATTCCTGGCAAATTTTTGGCAAATTTCTATCGATCTCGCCAGTAGCGATAGATGCCGATTAGCTTTCCCCATCCCTGCTGGGGTCGAAAAACAAGCAGGCGCAAGGTATTTAAGGACATTCTGACATTAGTACGAATGAAAGTTGGCAGGTTGCCGTGTTTTTCTATATGAATTAAATAGCTACGGGTAATATGCTGATACTTAACAAATAGATTGCGATCGCTGATAGAAGAAGTATCGTGAAAAACTTTAATCCGAGACGTTACGGCTATCTTGTGTCCCTGTTGACCATAGCGCAGACAAAAGTCCAAATCTTCGTAATATAAAAAGTAGCGTGGGTCGAAAAGCGGACAGCGAGCAAAGTTAGCCAGGTTAACGAGTAGGCTACAGCCACTTGTCCAGTCTGTTTCCCAGTAGTCTGTGGTTAAATTTGTGGGTAAGGTGTCAACCGTAGCTAAAGCAGCAGATCCTGGGGTAAATGTTCCCCCCGCGCTCGTAAGTTCCCCTGCTGAATCATATACAGTCGTGCCTAAAAGGGATATTTGGGGGTGTTCTCGAAAAAAAGCGATCGCTTGTTCAACAGGAGATTTTTTCCTGTCAAAAGAATTTAAACCAAAATAAGTATCGGGATTAATCAGCCAGGCGATCGCCTGTTGGTTTTGTTGATAAATCCAGTTCAAACCCAGATTACAGGCTTGTCCAAAACCTAAGTTTTTTTCTGCTGCAATTATTTTAGTTGACTCGGTTTCTAAATCTAATATGGCTCGATCTTCAGGAGAATTATTGATAATTACTATCTTGTAACTTGCATTATAATTTGCTTTTGTTCGCTGCGGAAAAGAATCGACTAAACGTTTGATTAGCTGACTAGAATTGTAATTGACTATTACAAAATATATGTTTTTTTTTTCTTGGTTTTTGCCATTATTGAATTCGTTCATATGCTTACAGCGGTTTGCAATTCTTTCTAGGACGTTTATATAGTTATTAGGGATTGGGGACTAGGAACTAGGGACTGGGGATTTAGGGGTTTTACTGTAATTTAGTTTTTGTACTAAATGGATCTGAAACCCGCTGTATCCCTTTTCTGTCAGACTCCGAGATTTGAATTACAATAAGATAGGAAGAGAGTCGT
>JBCBEA010000619.1:0-2781 GCA_038529195.1 Cyanobacteria bacterium J06600_6 | reverse complement strand
AGGTAATACTTTTGCGATCGCGTTTTCCGTTCCAACAAATTCCAAGAAAAAGACTCCTTTGCTCTGCGAGACATCATCTCCGAAAGATGGTCGATATCCCGCTCCATTGAGTTCGGGGGAATATTCCACAAACCAATAAACTGTTGGTTAAAAATAACTACGTTACCCCGATTGTCTAACACCAAAATACCGTCATCGGCGGTTTCTAGGGTTGCCAACAGCAAATCGAGAGATTTACCTAATTTACCGTTGGTTGTAGTTAGCTTCTGATTAGTTTGGCTTAAAAGTTGGTTAGTATGCTGTAGCTTTTTATTAGTTTTTTGCAACAGCAAATTTTGCTCTGCTAGCTGTTTTTCTTGTCCAAAACGTCTTAGAGCTTCTTTAACGGTTAAGATAAAATCCGTTTCTTCCCAGGGTTTGGCAATATATCGATAGAGTGCTGAAGCGTTGACCACATTCCCCACCGCATCAGCATCAGCTTGACCCGTCAGTAAAATTTTTAGAGTTTGAGGATAATAAAAATGAAGCACGACCAATAATTCATCTCCCGACATTCCTGGCATAATTTGGTCGCAAATTACCAGAGCTATCTCCACCCCTTCAACCGTGAGTTCGGCACACAAAGAGATCGCTTCTTCGCTATCAGCAGCTAGTTCGATTTCGTACTCAGAACCAATTCCTCGTTTAAGTTGTTTTTCCAAACTGCGGAGGATAATTTCTTCATCATCAACGCAGACAATTGCGGTTCTATTTGTTGTCTCAGACATGAGTTCAAAAGCTTTAAGCTTGTTTTTGACTAATTGCGGATTCGATAATCTGGGTTAGTTCTGATTCTGTCCAGGGTTTATAGAGGCAAGCATGAAGATTGGCTTTTTGTTTAGCCCGCTCGATCGCCGTTTCGTCCGCTTGTCCCGTCAGCATAATTTTGACTACTTGAGGATAGCGTTGATGAATTTGAATCAAAAAATCATCTCCTTTAGTCCCAGGCATCAGCCAGTCGGAAACAATGGCGATTGTCTCGATCTCTTCTTCGTCTAATTCATCGATAATTTCCCAGGCTTCTTCGGCACTTTCTGCCACTTCATAAATAAAGCGATCGCCAAATTTACGATTGAGTTGTTTTTTGAGACTATCGAGAATGATGGTTTCGTCATCAACGCAGATAATTGCAGACTTGTTCATGATTTTGCTCGGTTGTTAATAGTAAATCGGTCGGTCGTTCGTCGGAAATTGGCAGCCAAATACCAAATTTGGTTTCTCCTGGCTCGCTGCTAACTGTAATCTTGCCTTGATGTTTATCAATAATTTTTTTAGTGATATGCAATCCCAGTCCGCTACCTTCACCCGTTGGTTTGGTAGTAAAAAATGGCTCGAAGATCCGTTCTCGAACATCTTGAGGAATACCGCTACCAGAATCGGCGATTTCTACTCGAACACCGTTATTTTCGACTCTAGCGGCGATCGCTAAAGTTCCACCCTGCTGCATAGCCTGAATGCTGTTGTGAATCAAATTATTCCAGACTTGAACCAGCTCGTCGGGGTAGCACCAGATTTCGGGAATTTCTTGATAGTGACGATGCACCTCAACATTTTGTTTTAATTGGTTGTGGTAGATTTCTAAAACAATTTCAATTCCCGAAGTGATATCTGACAGTTGTTTTTGTTCGCTATAGTCGAACCGAGCATAGTTTTTGAGGGCAAATACTACCTTGCTAGCTTTTTCAACTGAAGTAATAGTGGTGCGGTTATTACTCATCAAAGAGGTTAAATTGTATGCCAAGTTTAAGATCCAGTCTGCTTGCGGATGTTTGAGTAAGCTTAAATAAGGGTCGATGTCATCGTATATACCAATATCAATCAGCTGATCCGCTACATATCTTGGGTTGTCAATTTGATCGTCTTTGAGCTGAATGGCAATTTTGCGCTTGAGGGGTCGCTTTTCTCTCGAAGAATAAATGGGTCTGGTGGTAATTGCCTCTTCGAGCAGTTGAAACAGGGTTTCTTTGTCTGTCGAATCTAAATAGTCTGTGAGTTTGGGCAAATCTTCAATCACAGCTTGTAAGGCTTGTTTGCTATCTCCAGCAGAGGCTTGGATTGCACCCAATGGGGTATTAATTTCGTGGGCAATACCAGCAACCAACTGCCCCAAAGCAGCTAATTTTTCTTGTTGAATTATTTGTTGTTGAGCTAGCTTTAACTCTTTGACGGTAATTTCAAGATCTCTTTTACCTAATTTTAGTTGATTGATATATTCTGATTGCTGCAAAGCTACATCCAATTGATTGGCAATGGTAGACATTAAGTCTATTTCCGATTGCTGCCAGTCTCTACTGCCATTATTTTGATATGCTTCTAGCAATCCCCAAAGCTTTTCTCCTCGCATAATTGGCACGACTAGATAGGCTTTGGCTCGCTCCTGTTCTAAAGACTGAAGATAACGGTCTGGAAACCCTGGTGATAAATATCGTTTACAGCCACAAATTTTTTACGAAAAACATATTTTTCCCCTGCGGTACGTTGTAGATCGCTATCTGGTTCAAAGGTATCCACCAATTCTTCTAAAAATAAGTCCTTTAAAATATAGCGTTCTCGCTCTTGGTGGCTATTGCCTGTAACTTTTAGTCCTTCTTGTTCTTTTAGTGAAGAGATCCAACCACTATCAACAGCTTCAGCAATCACTCGACCGCTCCAATCGGGGTTAAATTGAGAAATTAGCAGGCGATCGCATTTTAAAATTTGGTGTAATTCTTTGACAGTATTAGAAAAAATAGTATCTATATC
>JBCBEA010000618.1:0-2782 GCA_038529195.1 Cyanobacteria bacterium J06600_6 | reverse complement strand
GTTCACTAGTGAACGCCAAGCTTGCCCCCAGACAAAGAAATAATCCTTACCTGCATTAACGATCCAACTGCCGTGAATAATTGACATAGTTATCTTGAATTGAGACTTAGCAAGCTAGGGACATAGATAGTAATTCTGTTGCCCAGCCTTTAATTAAACTTGCAGACAATCTCTTTTTTCAGCCCCATCACTGATTCGTGTCAAAAGAAATTTCTAGAGTAATTATTTAGTGTAGCAAGTTTCTGACGATAGTCATCAGAGATTAATGATTATTTACTACCCTGAAATTCTTGATATTCGCCTCCTAAAGACTCAACAATTGATTTGGTATTAGCAATCAGCATTTTCAAGTAGCTATCCCCTTCACTTCCGGTTGCGCCGAGGGAATCGGAATAAAGTTCTTGGGGTGCGAGTATTACTCCTGCTTCCTCCGCAACGGTTCTAATAAGCTGAGGATTAATTGTGGTTTCGGCAAAAATTGCGGGTATTTGCATCTTTTTAATATCATTAGCCAAATTTTTAACAGTTTGGGCGCTGGGCTGTTCTTCTGTACTAATCCCAATTAGCGTTCCCGCCATCTCTAAACCGTAAGCGTTAGTAAAATACTGAAAGGCATCATGAGTAGTAACTAGCTTACGTTGAGCTTCAGGAATGGTGGCAATCTGTTCGCTAATCCATTTATCTACCTGCTCTAGCTTGACAATTAACTCCTCGGCATTGCCTCGAAACTCAGCCTCATCTGCGGGAGAAAGTTCGATCAGGCGATCGCGAATTGCCTCAGTCATAGCGATCGCATTTTTGGCATCACCCCATACATGAGGATCTACTTCTTTTTGTCCCTGATACTCAAAATCTAGCGGTTCGACTACTTCTCCCACTGCAAACTTAGTAGCATTAATACCCGTAGAACCAATCATTTTAATCAGCCCAGGTTCGAGATTAAAGCCGTTATATAAAATTAGGTCTGCCTTTTCCAGCGCCACGCTATCTCTGGGGGTTGGCTCATAAACGTGAGGATCTGCCCCTGGCTGCAAAATTCCCTGGTGCTCGATCTCATCTCCGCCGACAGTCTCAGTTAGGTTGGCAATGATGGTACTAGTCGAAACTACTTGAGGAAGATCGCTCTCAGCATTATTTTGTGCTTCTCCACACCCTGTCAGCAGCAAACCCAAACACAGCCCTGCGGATAAAAACCATCTGCGGTTAGAAAATTGCATTCTGGTCTGATTATTGGTCATGTTGTTTTCCGTATCTATCTATTCTTGACATACTTATCATATTTCTTTCATAATGTTTATCATAATCCTTTCATATTTTATCTGAGCCATGAGCTATCCTACAGCGATCGCTGTTGACAATTTAGGAGTTTGTTACCGCACAGTCGAAGCTTTGCGGGATATTTCTATTAATCTTGTCCCAGGGAAAGTAACTGGTGTCTTTGGTCCTAACGGTGCGGGGAAAAGCACTCTGGTAAAAGCCATGCTGGGTCTGATTCCCGCTAATAGTGGCTCAGTATCTTATGATGGACAGCCGATAGTTAACCATCTCGAAAAAATTGCCTATGTTCCCCAGCGATCGCAAATCGACTGGACATACCCCGTAACGGTATGGGATGTAGTGATGATGGGTCGCGTTCGCAAAACTGGCTGGTTTCGTCGTTTCTCTAACGTCAGTCGTCGTGAAGGTATGGCTGCATTAGAACAGGTAGAAATGAGCGAATATAAAAACCGTCCCATTGGTCAACTTTCTGGCGGACAACAGCAGCGTGTATTTCTAGCAAGATCGTTAGCGCAGCAGGCAGAAGTCTTCTTTTTTGATGAACCGTTTGTTGGTGTCGATCAAAAGACTGAAAATATTATCTTTAATATCTTTCATCAGCTTGCGGATGAGGGCAAAATTGTGGTCGTCGTTAATCATGACTTAGGTGAATCGATTACTAACTTTGACGAATTAATCTTGCTCAACAAAGAGTTGATTGCTTCGGGAAACAGACAGCAAGTGCTTAAAGACGAAAACCTACAGCGTGCCTATGGTGGCAAGGTAATGTTCTTCTCCGAAGAAGGCTAATAACTTTAGCAGCTTAACCGAGATATAAAATCGGCTTCGATAGTTAAAGGACTTTCCGTTAAACCTCGATTGACGAATTCGATTAGCATTTTGGCTGATAGATTGAGCAAGCACGAACTTGTTTCAACTTCTATGTATTGAGAATCGATTAGCTGATAGAATTTAATCGTTTCGTTCTGCCAAAACCAAACTTCACCAACTCTCAAATATTGATACTTAATTAAATCTGCAGTACTACCACTACTGAAAATGACCTCTACCGCTAAGTCGGGAATGTCTTTATTAGAATCAAAAGCATAGGACGTATCAGGCTCCTTTCCTACCGTCTCTGGATTTTTCAGGGTTGTCGAACCTAGCGGAAAATAAAGCAGATTATAGTGGCGACAATAAGCGTTGATTAAGATTGAAATTGTTCGTTCGATTGCTTCATGGTTTCTGCTTGGCGACACGATAGTGATTACTCCCTCCAGGTAAGACAGAAGATAGTTTGTGTTTGCTTGAGTAAGCTTTTCATAGTCATCCCAAGTCATACCAGACAACATCAAAGTTTGGTCTTGTAGAGCCAGTCGCTGAGAGTTGATTGTCAGGTTGAGAAGGTCGGTAAACATAATCCAATTTGGGATAATATTCTTCGGTCAATAATTGCTCGTCGTAACGATAACGCCCTAGTCTGCTGGACACCAGATTCTATTGTATCCTAGTGAATTATCTAGAT
>JBCBEA010000617.1:0-2786 GCA_038529195.1 Cyanobacteria bacterium J06600_6 | reverse complement strand
AAGAGCTAAACCTTCTCTGGACTTGTCTCCGTTCCCCGCTTGACAAACAATATACCGCCTTAACTTGTCACCAATGCTCATTGACTGCTAACTGATAACTGTTGACTGATAACCGTTGGCTGATAACTGATTACTTACATCCTAGAGAATCGCGTGTATCTACTCCCGTTACAGGATTAGTGCCTGAAGCATTTTCGCAAAGCTCTTTGAGCTGTAATTTTTCCAAGACTGCGAAGGTGAAATCTGCACCATCTATTTTTGCATTTTTGAAAGTCGAGAATGACAAAATTGATTCTTGAAAATTAGCATTAGTCAAATCTGCGCCATCAAAGTTGGTCAAATAGCCAAAACCATAGCTAAAATCTGCCCCAGAAAGATTGGCATTAGCTAAATTGGAGGCATTAAATACTGCTCCTCTAATGTCTGCGTTGCTGAAGTTCGCTGATTCCAAATCGACTTTAGCAAAATCGACGCTCTGCAAAACTTTACCTGAAAAATCTTTATTCTTAAAATCCAAATCGCTAAACGTAGAGGGCGTTACAGAAGAAGAACTTCCGGCTAGGGCGGGGACAGGGAAAATTAAGATAATTAACAGCAACAAAAGTGCGCTTAGTCGGAGAAAATATTTCATAGATTGGATTAAATTTATGTTTATATTTTTAGGCAAGCTTGGCTAAAAAGTATATTGTTTCTAATTGTAAATCCTCTGCTGTACCTCACGCGAGAAAACATTCCTAATTCACTAAAATAATCATGGATCGGCTTAACTCAACTGATTTTACCTCTCTGCTGCAACAGCTATTAGATCGAGAGTCTTTATCTGAGTCCCAAGCGGGACAACTGATGGAAGGCTGGCTGCGATCGCAAAGCGCGGACGGAGTCCAATCGCAAATTCCCGAAGTGCTATCGGGGGCAATCTTAGCTGCAATTCAAGCTAAGGGAGTGTCGGCTACGGAACTAGCAGGGATGGCGCGAGTATTAAAAAGCCAGTCTCTACAGCAGCAGCAAATAGAATATGCCTATCCCGTTATTGATACCTGCGGTACTGGGGGTGATGGTTCATCAACGTTTAATATTTCGACTGCCGTAGCCTTTGTCGCTGCTGCTGCGGGGATTAAAGTTGCGAAACACGGCAATCGTTCGGCATCTAGCAAAGTCGGTTCGGCTGATGTTTTAGAATTTTTGGGTGTAGACTTGGGTGCAGATTCAGCCAAAGTAACCGCAGCAGTTGAAGAAGTAGGAGTAACCTTTCTGTTTGCCCGTGGTTGGCATCCTGCGATGAAGAGCGTTGCACCTTTACGCAGTACCCTAAAAATTAGAACGATCTTTAATCTCCTTGGTCCTTTAGTCAATCCTCTTTGCCCTACAGGACAGGTGATTGGAGTTTACGATCGCCAGTTTATTGACAAAATGGCTTCCGCATTAAGTCTGTTGGGAATTGAAAAAGCGATTGTACTGCACGGTAGAGAGAAACTAGACGAAGCAGGTTTGGGCGATTTAACCGATTTGACAGTAGTCGATCGAGGTCAGGTTAAAAATGAGGCGATCGATCCTCAAGCGCTAGGTTTACAGCCTGCATCTCTGAAGGAACTAAAAGGGGGCGAAGTTGAGGAGAATGCTCAAATATTGCGTGATGTACTCCAGGGAAAGGGAACAGCAGCACAGCGAGACGCGGTAGCCCTAAACGCCTCTTTAGCCTTGCAGGTAGGAGAATTAGTTCCTTTTGGCGATTATGCTCAAGGAATTGCCACTGCCCAAAAGGTGATCGACAGTGGCGCAGCCTGGTCTAAGTTAGAAGAGCTGGTTAACTTCTTGCGCAGTTGAATTGTTTGAACTGTTGTTAATCACCACTGAACTGCTGGGCGTCTGCACATTTTCTTGAGGCAAAGTTAAATTTATGGTTGTCATAACGTTGATTCCCGAAGTTGGTGCGGAGGTTTGACCAGTAGGCTGAACAACTGATGCAGAGGGGGAAGCTATCTTATTGCTGACTGGCTGAGATTGTTGTGTCGTATTTGCTAGGGGAGCAGCACCCTCACTAAAATAGAAGTGCGATAGTTCCTTGCCTTGATAGGAACGCTTAGTGAAACGCCAGCCAGGGTTGAGAAAAATCTTAGTAATGTCAGCTTGACGACCATTTGTCCTACCAATAATTAATGGTCGTTGATTGGGATCTCTTTGGGTCGCAACCAGAATCAGTTCATTATCCTGCTCAACTATTTTAAGGAGGTAGTCTGAGCCTCGTTCTTCTCCCCCTATTCTGACGGAGTAACCATTGCTGTCTGTCGCTCGACGACAATGACCCGAAAAATCAAAATTCATCAACAAAGCATCAACCGAAACGGGTGCAATACCCTGTTCTGCCCAACATCGATCTTTCCCCGGTAATTGCTCGATTACGACGAGATTGTAACCATGACGATAGGGAGCAGCCACGGCAATAATTTGCTCCTGATTCATTTCTTGCTCTTCAAAAGTGCTAGCTTTGGCAGCAGAAAAGGAAAACAAATTAGCAGCAATGAGGTTAGTAAAAATAGTGAGCTTAATTAGGGCAGAAATGTTCATGACTTGGTTACTTAAATTTATTAAATCAACTTGGATAAAAGAATACTGTTCCTCAACTATGCATCAGCTAAATGTATCCACAGAAAAAATTAGATACACCTAAATAATCCAGCTAAATGCCCACACTAAATTACAGTTCTAATCTCTGCAAAATAGCAGTATTTTACTGTTTATTATCTATTTATTGTTATGAAGCCTCTATAATTAATTTCTAAAATAAT
>JBCBEA010000616.1:0-2818 GCA_038529195.1 Cyanobacteria bacterium J06600_6 | reverse complement strand
AAATATTGAGCTAAAAGTTGATAGTCATTTTGAATTGATTTTAAATATTCAGCTTCAGCTACGGTGGAGGGGACAAGATCCTGCTCGATCGCCTGGTGAGAGTACCATTGAGTTAGCTGCCAAGAATTACGATAATCCTGAAGTTCGGCATTGGAATTATTTCCCAACACCATCTCTGGCATTTGATATACTCCACAGGCTAGGCGATCGCGACCCCAATCGTAGGCATGTGCAAGAACGTCTAAAGCTTGTTTGTTCGGCTGCTGGAGAATGTAGCTTTGGTCATTGGGATCGATTTGATACTGGACTCCCTGATTTTGTAAGATGGTCGGCAAGTAGCTAAGATCGGCAAGCTGCTGCGGATTGAGATTGGGTTTTGGGGTCAACCGCCACTGATTATTTATCTGAGCGACTTGCATTGGTCCCGTATTGTTAGACCAGCCTTTAATCGAACTGCGATCGACAACTAGGTCATAACCTCGATTTTCAGTCCGCCTACTATCTATCGCTACCGTTCCTTTAGCGATAAATGCTGGCAAAGGACTATTGAGGCTAGAATTTGCCAGACGAAATTGAAAAGGTGTATTCTCTTTTCCTCCTAATATCCTTGCCAAGCGAGGCGAAATTTTACCGTGGCAATCCCCCACTCGCAGGTCTTTTGCCACCTTTCGCTCCATCTCACTTTCATGCTCGAAATCAACTATCTTAACGGTGATAGGCTGCTCTAAACTAGCAATGCCTTCTGTACAGCTAGATACCAATAAAGAACCATATCTACAGCAGTGGTCGGGCTGAGAGGCAAAAAAGCGATCGCGCACTTGAGCTGCTACTTCGGGTTCGCTCACATATACCGTACCACCAGAAGCTAAAAGAACTTCGGTACAGTTGCCTAAGTTAAGGCGATCTAGCTGGGAGAAATAAGCCTGGAGATTGTAGTTTGGATCTTTTGTAGCTCGTAGTAGGTCATCATCAACCTTAACCGCAACGATTTTGTCTTCCGCATCGGGAACTAGCTGGGATAAAACACAGTTGCCTAAATCTTGATGTCCGTCAAAATTTTGATGAGCGATATTATAAACCCTGACCTTTAAGCCAGGATCTGGGGTTTTGCTCATGGTTTTCTCGTATAATCTTGAAAGTTACATCCGCAGTTTAGGTGAAGTAGTTTTTACCAGCCCTAACTTACTCAACAAACTGGGTCGTACTAAAGTCCTATACATAATCAATAACTTATTTGCTATGAGCGTTGGATGCAGTAATTTTCCAGTAAAAGTCCCCAAAGGTTTTGATTATGATGCGGTAGAACGGGCGTTAGAACGACAAGAGCCAGTTTCTTTAGCAGATGAGGGTTGTTATGTCGCTCTGCAACTGTGCATTCAAGATTATCGCCGAATGTTTGTAGCTAATTTTATTGATGGTCAGGATGGTGGCTATACCGTAGATTACGAGTATCAGACTTTTCCTTTCTACTATGTGCTACATCCACCCAATCCTGTTGACTGGGAGCGCGATTCGGTTGAAGAGATGATTGACAAGTCTACTTTTTGGGATCGGTTGTGATTTGCTTTTTGGCTGAAACTCGATCTATAGCCTGTTGATTTTGAGCTGTTTTCACCAATTATTCAAATTACTGGAGTAAAAAGTGTGTTTGTAAACGCTTTTTTGAAAACAACAACTAAAACTTAGTCATATTCCAGCCAATTTTCTACTTTTAAATTAGAAATACGCGAAAATTCACGAACATTTGCGGTAACTACAGTCAAGTTTAGAGACAAAGCATGAGCAGCAATTAATAAATCATTTGCCCCAATAGGTTGTCCTTTTTTTTCTAAGGTATTACGAATTTCAGCATAGTAGCGATCGCCAGGATTCGTAAAAGGCAAAATATTGATAGCATCTAAAACTATTTCGAGTCTTTCTGTCAGCTTAGTTGAATTCTTTTTTTTAGCTCCAAATCTTAGTTCACTAGCCACGATAATACTCGTGCATATTTTTTCTTCACCAACTTTTTGAATCCTATGAAAAATAATTCCTCTTGGATGTTTTACGAGTTCTGAGATTATGTTTGTATCTAATAGATATAAATAACCCATAACTAAATCTCGATATCATCCAGAGGTAATAAACCTTCATCGAGATCGCCAAAATCTTCTTCAAGATCTTCTAAGTTTGCCAGAACTTTCAATAACGATTTTTTCTCATAAGGTTCAATAATTAATTTTCCCTCTTCTTGTCTAATAACAACTTCTGATGTTGATAGGTTTAACTCTTGAGGAATGGATAGGGTTTGGGTGTTTCCGTCTTGAATAAGTTTGACATGATATTCTGCGGTCATAATAATTTTCCTGAATCTAATTTGAGGCTTTCATTTCCACATTATATTCATGCTATCGCATACAAGGTATACAAATGAAAGCGTGGAATGTTGCATAGTAGAAAGCTTATTTTGAATTGTCTCCTTGGCGTAGTTGGTGAAATTCCCCTACGAGTTCGTCTTCTGTAATACTCTTCTCAGCTAACAGCCGATCTAATTTCTCTGCTGCCACGTTCAAAGATTTTAATTGTGCCTGTTCGGAAGTATTTAGATCGGCGGGAATATTGTCGCTGCTCTGTTTCTCTTAATTAACTTCTGCTATAAATGCTTTGCTTTCCAGCGATTTTATATCTGCTGATAATCGTCCGTTATCACTTTTACCATAATGATAATTGACCTTCACTTACTGGACTGTATTTACCCCTGTGTAAATTTAGATGGCAAGCAGCGCAGACTGCCTGTAGGTTGGAAACCTGATTTTGCGAAGGGTCATGGTTTTTGTGG
>JBCBEA010000615.1:0-2818 GCA_038529195.1 Cyanobacteria bacterium J06600_6 | reverse complement strand
ACGAGTACAAACAAGAACATCCCGAACACGATAAAAATCAAATTATTTGGTTCAAAGAGCAGCAGGCAAACGGAAATCTAATCTGCTGCGGTCCTTTTTATCCTCACGATGGAACGGGAATCTGGATTTTGCGAGCAAAAAACTTAGAAAAGGCGCAAGAAATGGTCGCGACTAGTCCTAGAGCGAAAGATAATCTTTTGGCTGATGCAACCAGAGTCGTTGAGTGGCAGGCACATCTCGGTCGAGATCTCCTGACGGATGAACCTCTAGATAAGCCTCTTAAATCAGAGTAGATTACGGGCTTTCAAAATCAAATAGCGATCAACCAATTCTTCGGAAATGCGATCGCACGGAGCATCTAAAACTAGCACTCCTCTCTGTCTCAGCTGGGCAAAGGCGAGCTGACGTTGGGCTAATAGATCTAAGGCTACAGCACGGGCATAGGTATCTTTTGTATTATCTGTAGGACTATGAGCCAGGCGATCAACAATCGGATCGTTAAGGGTGACGCAAAAAGGCAGATAGCGCGGAGTTAGACGCATCATGGCGCTGAGTAATTCACCCGAAGCCGTTACGTCTACTAAGTCTGTAATTACTACCACTAACGCTCGTCGTGTTTGCTGGGTAATTACCTTCGTTACTGCACCAAAATAGTCAGGCTCTAATAATACGGGCTGAATGGGAGTCAGACGCTCGACTAACTTGGATAGATGATGATTGCCTCTTTCTGGGGGAATCCAGGTGGTAATCTCGCGATCAAATACCGCTACCCCGACCTTATCTCCTCGTCTTAAGCCTGCCATTGCCAGGGATAAAGTCGCATTCAAGCCGTAGTCAAATCGTTTTAAACCTCCTACCTGAGCCGTCATCAAACGTCCACGATCTAAAAGAATAAATAGAGTTTGTTCTTGTTCTGGCTCTAGCACTCTCACTACGGGGCGATCGCGTCGGGCAGTTGCCTTCCAGTCAATCAGGCGAATATCTTCCCCCGTGCGGTATTCTCGCAGTTCAGCAAATTCCGTGCCGTTACCCATTCTTCTCGCCTGACGCATTGCGCCACTATTTTCGATACTCAGACGTACTGCCAACTCTTTTAAACCAATTAAGTCGGGATAGACGCTAACTTTTTGTGCTGCTGCTACCTGATTGTTTCGCCAAGCTAAACCCCACTTACCAAGCTGGCGTATCTGAATTTTGCCCCATTCGTATTCTCCACGGCGATTGGGGCGGATAATATAAGTTTGTTCACTGACGCTGTTTGCGGGCAGATTAATTTCTAAAGTATCTTGGTCTACCTGAAATTGGGCAGGATAAGTATCACGGATACGGGCGATCGCCTTACTTGTTTTAGAAATAATTTTGAGGGCGATCGGATTATCTCTACCAACCGATAATTTGCCAATTTCCTGGCGACTAACTTCTATGGCGTTGTTCTTTACTTGAGACGCATCAGCCACCGTAGAAACTAACAGAGCAAAATTATAAACACGCAGAAAGTTTAAACTAACTTGACGACTGGCGAAAATATCTAATACAACAGCACCTAATCCACCAGCAGCCAACAGGAAGTAACAGCGTCGAGAAGGAATCATAACTTAAGGGATAAAGGATGAGGAATGAAAAAATATATTCGAACTAGCTACTTACCTTGGCACGGAGATTTGCTTTAAAATCGACTCGATCACTTCTTCAATTTTCAGATTGTCTAGCTGCGCTTCTGGCTTTAATAATAGTCGGTGACGTAAGAGTGGAGTCGCAACTTCTTTGACATCATCGGGAATAACATAGTCTCTACCCGCCAAACAAGCACTGGCTTTGATCGCATTCAACCAGGCAACGGTAGACCGAGGTGATGCACCCAAAATTAAATCGGGATGCTGACGGGTGCGCTCTACTAAATCGAGGAGATAGTCCAAAATATTATCTTCAACCTGGATCTTTTGTACCTCTTCTCTCAGAGCCAAAATATCTTCGACAGAGGCGATCGCCTCCAGCCGATCCAAATCAAGCTTTTTAGCCTTGAATCCCCCTCTGGCATTGACGAGCATTTGCTTCTCCGCATCCTTAGCAGGATAATCAACCACCAGCTTAAACAAAAAGCGATCGAGTTGAGCTTCTGGAAGTGGATATGTACCCTCAAACTCCAGGGAATTTTGAGTTGCAATGACCCAAAATAAAGGTGGTAACGGCATAGTTTCACCATCTAAAGTCACCTGCTGTTCTTCCATCGCCTCCAGCAAAGCTGCCTGAGTTTTGGGCGGTGTGCGATTGATTTCGTCTGCTAAGAGAATTTCGGTAAAAACAGGACCTTGTTTGAGAATAAAGTTACGACTATTGAGATCGAAGATATTTGTTCCTAAAATATCGGAGGGTAAAATATCGGGGGTTAACTGAACTCGACGAAAATCAGCCTTGATTAGCCGAGATAAAACCTTGACCAGCAAAGTCTTCCCCGTACCAGGAACACCTTCGATAATTACATGACCGCCACTTAGCAAGGCAATCAGTAACTGTTTTACTAAATCTCCTTGACCAATGACGACACTATCTATCTTTTGACTTAAGCTATTGAGTAAAGAATTACTTGGCATTGGCTGTTATATTACAAACTAATCTATCGATCTGCTTTCAGTAGTCGTTTTAACTTCTTAAGAGATTGATGTAAATGGTAGTTGTGAAGATAAACTAGTTTTCTTGACGGTTCAGGTTAGTCAGTCACCAGCCGTTAATGAAGCACTTAATGGTAGAAAAAGACAAGCAGGATTAATTGCAGCAGTTTCAAGGACAAGCTTACTTCTAATATGGAGGTTGAAGTTTT
>JBCBEA010000614.1:0-2818 GCA_038529195.1 Cyanobacteria bacterium J06600_6 | reverse complement strand
CAAAAATCAGCTAGCCTTCGCACAAGAATCCAATGTCCTCCCTTCTGCCTCAAAAGCGATCGAGCAACTGGGACTAGAATCTCTGCACTTTCTAGCTGAGATGCGCTTACTTTTTTCGCCTCTTCTTTTAGACTAGCTGGCTGCTGTTCGATATCTTGAATATATTGCTCGATCGCTTTTGAGGCAGAAGGGAGGACATTGGATTCTTGTGCGAAGGCTAGCTGATTTTTGGCATTAGTAACGAATAAAGCATAATCTAGGGCTGCTTTCGGTTTATCACTATCGCGAGGAATAACTAAATTCATTACCGCGACGCTTTTTTTCCCTGTTTTACCCGTAATTTGAGGGGCGACGGCAGAAACTTCCGCCACGCTTGGAGCATTATTAGTAATACTATCGATAAATTCAGCACCAGAAGATAGTAAAGCTATCTCTCCTGTCTGATACAGTTCTACTCCTCGACGATGTCCTTGGGTTAAAACATCGGGGGGCAGTAATTTTTGTTGATAGAGATCCACCCAGTATTGAAAAGCAGCCTTGCCGTCTGGGGTATCAAAAGCAGCTTTACCCGACTCGTCGATCAGATCAACTCCCATTTTGACAAAAGACTCTAAAATATCTCCTGAATCATTGGGCACAAAAGAAATAAAAAAGGCGTACTTTCCAGTTTTTGCTTTAATCGCTTGAGCAGCCTGCGCTAATTCCGCATATGTCTTGGGTGCTTGAGATATACCTGCTGCGGTCAAAAGTTCTTGATTGTAAATAGAGATCGTTGTCGTTAGATACCAGGGAAGACCAAAGGTTTGTTCGCTACACTGATTTTCCTGGCAAACTTCGACAGTGTTTGCCTGCCACACTTTTGGTAAATAGGTTGCTTTAACTTCAGGAGTAACGGTTGATTCGAGATCTAGCCAAGCATTACGTGTAGCTAATTGCGAAGCAAACTTTGGGTTTAAATTAACGACGTCGGGGGCTGTTTTAGCAGAAATTGAGGTTAAAATTTTGTTCTCCATCGCTGACCATGAGACGTCAACCCAGCGTAGTTTAAAAGTTTGGTTTTGCTGCTCAAAAGCATTATTGACTTCAGTGAAATATTCTGTAAAGTTCGGCTTTAACTGCATTGTCCAAAACTCTAGCTGATCAGAGTCCGATTTTTTCTGAGGATTGCAGGCTACTAATCCACTTCCAATTGTGCCTAATAGTAAACACAAGGTTGTTTTTTTGATTAAATTACTTTTTTGCACTACTAATATTAATAAGCGATCGCCTAAACGATATTACTTATAGGTGAAAATGGCAATATCTGTGCGTAATTATAACTAATATTTAAAGTAAAGAACTGCTTTTTTTCGGTACTACTACTTATCAATATAGTTGTTTGTTGAAGCTACAATGTCCAAGTAAGATCGATCTCACTGTAAAACGACTCTTTTCTTTTTAGATTAATCGATGACTTATTTTATTTTGGTTGTCAATTTATTGAAACTAAAGCTATTAGCCTAATTACAATTGCTATGTGTTTTATTCCAGTCTAAAATGATCAAAAAATGAGATCTTTCATAGCTAACATGAGGTACGAATTTTGAAATACTACTTGGTAAAGGAGTATGCTGAAAAACATAACTAATATATTTGCCAAACAAGGCGATAGTGTCGGCATTGAAATTAATGCTCAGAAAATAAATATTGCCCAAATATCCAAACAGGGACAACAGTATAAGCTACTCAAAAATGTTTCGGCAGATATTCCTGAAGGGGTATATGAAGATGGACAAATTGTAGATTCCCTGACTCTATCTGAGTTAATTAAAGATACTCTTAAAGCCAATAAGATCAGTGCCAAGCAAGTATCAACCGCCGTACCGATGCGAGAGGCTATTATTCGGTTAATTCCAGTTCCAGCAGAATTAGATGAAGCTGAATTAAAAGATATGGTTCTCGTTCATGAAGCGGGAATGTATCTTCCTTATCCGAGAGAAGAAGTCGATTTAGACTATGCCAAACTAGGCTACTTTATGGATGAAGATGGCATTGAGAAAGTCAATGTTTTGCTAGTAGCTACGAAAAAAGAGGTAACTGACCTTTATACCGAAATTTTTGAACAGGCAGAGCTAAAAGTAAACGTTTTAGAAATAAATAGCTTTGCTTTGATCAGAACTCTTCGAGAACAGCTACGTCAATTTGGATCGAAAGAAGCTGTAGTTTTGGTTGATTTGGAATTTGATAGTACAGAAATTGCAATTGTTGTGGAAGGAGTTCCACAGTTTTCTCGTACTGTACCCATCGGCACCCACCAAATGCGTGCTGCATTCTCTCAAGCTATGAACATGCCTGTAACAGGAGGATCGGAAATACTTCAGAATTTAGATTTGCTTGATGGTATTGACGATACTGGGGAACTAGATGCATCGCAAATAGAGTCTGGGCAAACGGCTTTATTGAAAATTCTGGGAGAGTTAACTGAAGAATTAAGCCGTTCAATTAACTTTTATATCAATCAAAGTGAAGACTTAGAAATTGCTCAGCTGTTGTTAGCAGGTCCAGGTGCAGGAATTAGTCAGGTAGACGAATTCTTTACGCAAAAACTAAATTTACCAACTGTAAAAGTCGATCCAATTGCGACATTAGGTCTAGATACCAGTCAGGACATAGCACAAAGACATCGTCCAGGTTTAGGGATTGTTTTAGGGCTAGGAATGAGAGATTCTTAAATTCAATTTTGTGTTGGATTCAAGGCTGCATCAGGGAACTGTAATATAGCCAATAAATATATTAATTATTCTCCAAACTTGTATGGCTTTATGTATAACTTAGATAT
>JBCBEA010000613.1:0-2830 GCA_038529195.1 Cyanobacteria bacterium J06600_6 | reverse complement strand
ATAAGCGTTTTAAATCTTGACTCAATTTGAAACGTGGCATATCTCAATTAACTTAGAAGTTGTTAGTTTGCTAAAGCTTAGAGCTTAAAGCTTATAGCTACGAGCTATTAACTTTTCACCAAAGCCAATTCAAATTAAGCGTAATTTATGAACATCAGCATTACCAAAAAACGTAGCCTGTGGTGGGCAATTTCGGGGGCAGCAATTATCGCCAGTCTTGCCACCATGATTTTTTCTTTTACTAGTTTGGGCGCACCGATTCGTCCAGGGATTGATTTTATTGGCGGAACTCGAATTCAGATTGCTCGCGACTGTTCGGTTGCCAATAATTGCGATCAGCCTATCGATACTGCTCAAGTAAGAGAAGTCTTGGATGATCAAGGATTAGGCGGTAGCAGTATTCAGCTATTAGGAGATAACAAACAAATTCTCTCGGTGAGGACAGAAAACCTCGATGGCGATCGCCGTGGAGAATTATTAAGCTCTCTCAGCGATTCCATTGGCGCATTTGACAGTAAAACGGTGCAAATCGACTCTGTGGGACCCACAATTGGAGAAGAGCTTTTTGTTTCGGGAATTTTAGCCTTACTGGTGGCATTTTTCGGCATCATCGCCTATCTGAGTATTCGTTTTCAGTTTGACTATGCTCTCTTTGCGATCGCAGCCTTGTTCCATGATGTACTGATTACCGCTGGTATCTTCTCGCTTTTGGGTTTAGTTATTGGTCTAGAAGCAGACAGTCTATTTCTCGTCTCCCTGCTCACCATTATTGGCTTCTCCGTCAACGACACGGTGGTAATTTACGATCGCATTCGTGAAAATATTGCTGCTAGTCCCGAAAAATCGATTAATGAGATTGTTGACAACGCGGTAAACCAAACCTTAGGGCGATCAATCAATACGACTCTAACTACTTTGCTACCGTTGTTGGGTATTTTTCTGTTTGGCGGACAAACCCTCAAATTCTTTGCTTTGGCGCTGATTGTGGGCTTTACCCTAGGTGCTTATTCGAGTATTTTTATCGCTAGTACTCTACTTGCATGGTGGCGTAATGGCAAAAGCAAACAGCCTGTCATGGTTACTGATACCGCTGCTTCGGAGTAATGACAGTTGGCAATCAATAGCTAATAATCATAGCTGTTAATATTTTCTACTTGAGTAAGACATAGTGACTAACAATCGATCTGATTTTGAACAGCAGGTAGAGAAACTACATCGGCTAACGGTTTATGGTCGCTGGCTATTGGTGATTGTTAGCTGGCTGACCCTGGGTTCCTATGCTCTTTGGAATTTAAAATCAGAAATTGCTCTTTGGCTTGACTACTTCACTTGGGCAGCCGTGTATTATGGATTTCACTTTAATCTGATCCCGACTCTCTGCCTAGCATTTTGCGTTGCTGCTACCGTCTCTACTTTAATTTGGCAGAGTCGCAATGTTATTTGGGGACTACCAGCAGATCAACAGCGACAGTTAGAAAACCAGGTCAAGAGAATTCAGGCGCGGGGACGAAAACATCCTCTGTGGAGATGGATTAATAATTAAAGTTAAAAAATTGATTGCATTTAGTTTCTGACTTCAAACTACTGCTGCTTCATCCACTCAAGACACTGCTGCATCTGCTGCTTGGTTTCGGCAGTGCTGCCATGATAGCGACGACCATGTCCAGGCAAGACCCACTCAAAAGCATACTTGGCTAATTTCTCCATCGACTTGATTTGTTCTGACCAAGAATACCAGCAGAAACGGCGGAAAGCATATAGCTGCTCAAGATAGGGCGACCAAGCAAGATGATCTCCTGTAAACAGAAATTTGTTTTGATAGAGCAGGACGGTATGACCCAAGCTATGTCCTGGAACGGGGATTATGGTAATTTCTGGAGAAAACTCGACTGCTTCTGTCCCTGATAGTTTGATCTCTACATTTGAAGTATCTGGTTGAACATCGTCCTGATGAATCAGGCGATCGCATTGAAAATGATCGTGAAATTTTTGATGATCGGCAACGTCATCTCGATGAGTCAGATACATATATTTCACTCCACCCATGGCTTCTAGTTGCTTAACTAGAGGCGCTGTATATCGAGGAGAATCGATTAAGATATTGCCGGCAGGGTCTTGGATCAGATAGCTTGCCGAGCCAAAGGAATCGGCTGAATGGTAGCCACAATAATATACGTTTCCCTGGATGTGGAGCGGAAAAGTTTGCTGAACCTGTTTGATATTTTTTGGCTTTTCAATGGTGCCAATTGAAGCTGTGGGACAAGCCAATAAAGCCTGCATTGCTGCTAACTTTTCCTGTTCGGTCATAGGCTGGTGATATACTGCCGACTGAGACGCTTGGCGATTAAATACCTGAGGTGCAACCCAGCGACAGGTATCGCAATCAATACAGCTAGAGTCTACATAAAAATTACCAGGGATATTTTCAGTTCTTTTTCTCTGTAACGTCGCCATAACTCTTATTCAAATGCTGCTATTTTATTGTGGCTAAATATTGTCTCTAATTGCTTCTAACAACCGATCGCATTCTTCAGGCAAGGTGAGATAGTGGACACAGGCACGAATACAGTCTGGATCGGCGATGGTACGCAGTAGAAAACCTTTTTGTTCGAGAGCAGCGACTAACTTTTTATGGGCAATGCTCGCCACCTGGAAAGATACTAAACCTGCTTCTGGAGGTGTGGCTTTGAGACAGCTTACTCCCTCTACTTTTTGTAATTCCGACCAGAGATATTGACTCAGTTCACAAATTCTTTGATAGCGATCGCCTTTAGTCCCCCAGGCTTGGTGTACGTCAATTGCCTTACGTAAACCTTCGTATTCGGGATAG
>JBCBEA010000612.1:0-2831 GCA_038529195.1 Cyanobacteria bacterium J06600_6 | reverse complement strand
AGGCTTCATTGAATGAAAAATTTGGATTGACTACTTCGTATAAATTATTGTGCTTATTATATCTGCATACCGCTGTATTTATAGCAGTAACGATAAAGAGACTGAAGCAGCAGCCAATGAAGTGCGCGCTCAAGGCTTTACTAGCGTCTCTCAACTTCAGGGCGGATTAGCTGGCTGGAAAGCAGTTCAAGGTGCAACAGAAGGTAGAGCAGCATAGCATTTCGTCCACAGTCTAATACGTAAATTAAGGATACAAACATGAACAGCAAACTAATTATAAGTACAGTAATATTATTTTCTTCGATCGGCATTGCCCCTGAGGCGATCGCAGGCTCAAAAGATGGGGCATTAGAACCTACTACAAGAGCAGAAGAAACCTATCAGGAAGCAACATCTCCGACAAAATATTTCAAATGTTTCAACGACTACACCCCGATTCTGAATACGAAGGAACGGGTATTGGCTTGGCTATTTGTCACAAGGTGATTCATAGTCACGGAGGCAAAATCTGGGTAGAGTCTAAATTAGAGCGGGGTACTACCTTTTATTTCACCCTCAAAACCTAGTTAAAAGACAGCAGATCTCAATCATTAGCTAGATTAAATCAACCGAACAGGCAACCTATATTAGATTTAACAATGATTTAATGTTGCTGAACTATGCCCGATCCTCAAAAGCTGACCCAGGAAGAAATTAGATTAAAAGAAGATCGCGATCGCCAAGCTTACTGGCGTCGGTGGGGATGCTATTTGAGTAACCGTCAGTGGGGAACAGTCAGAGAAGATTATAGTGCCGATGGTTCGGCTTGGGATGATTTTAGTTTTGAACAGTCTCACTATCGAGCATATCGCTGGGGAGAAGACGGTATTGCCGGCATCTCTGATAATCATCAGCGGTTATGTTTTTCCCCGGCAATGTGGAACGGCAACGACCCGTTTTTGAAAGAGAGACTCTACGGCTTGACCAATACTCAGGGTAACCATGGGGAGGATGGAAAGGAATATTATTTCCACCTGGATAATACACCCACTCATTCTTATCTGAAATTTTTGTATAAATATCCTCAGAAAGCTTTTCCCTACTGGCAACTAGAACACGAAAACAAGAAGCGGGGTTTAAAAGATCGGGAGTTTGAGCTAATTGAAACAGGAGTTTTTGATCGCGATCGCTATTTTGACGTCACGGTAGAGTATGCCAAACAAAGTGACGAAGATATTCTGATTTATATTCAGGTAACAAATCGGGGCGATCAAACGGCAACGGCACATCTACTGCCGACTCTCTGGTTTCGTAATATTTGGTCGTGGGGTTATGAAGTCGAGAAACCCAAAGCGAAGATTTATGACGAATCAGCAGACTACAGCATCATTGAAGCACAGCATGCGGACTTGGGTAAGAGATGGTTGTATTGCGCTCAACAGCCAGAGCTATTATTTACAGAAAACGATACCAATTACCAGCGATTATCGGGTGATAAAAACGATTCTCCCTATGTCAAAGATGCCTTTCATCAATACGTAGTGGCAGGAAAAGAGTCGGCAGTTAATCCCGACAAAATGGGCACGAAATTTGCAGCATATTACACTCTAGAGTTAGCCCCAGGAGAAACTACGGGTATTCAACTGCGACTTGGCGATCGCCCAGATGCCACTCCTTTCGGGCAAGCTTTCAACGATATCTTTCAGATCCGTCAGTTGGAAGCCGACGAATTTTATCAGCGCGTTTCTCCCCACACCAAAAGTCAAGAATTAAAGAATGTTCAACGTCAGGCTTTTGCGGGCATGCTGTGGAATAAACAGTACTACCATTATGTAGTGGATGCCTGGCTAGAGGGAGATCCTCCAGCCCAACCCAAGCCTCCAGAATCGCGCAAAGACGGTAAAAACAGTAACTGGATTCATCTCCACACTGACGATGTAATTTCCATGCCCGACAAATGGGAATACCCCTATTTTGCAGTCTGGGATTTAGCTTTTCATATAATTCCTCTCGCTGCGATCGACCCAGACTTTGCGAAAAAGCAGCTAGAAAGACTGACCCGCGAGTGGTATATGCATCCTAATGGGCAAATGCCAGCCTACGAGTGGGATTTTGACGGAGTTAATCCTCCTGTTCATGCCTGGGCTGTCTGGCGTGTCTATACGATCGAACAGGAAATATATGGGCGCTCAGATAAAAAGTTTCTCGAACGAGTATTTCAAAAACTGCTGCTTAACTTTACCTGGTGGGTAAATCAGCATGACGACCAAAATAACAATATCTTTCAGGGTGGCTTTCTAGGTTTAGACAACATCGGCGTATTTAACCGTGGTGGCTATTTACCGACGGGAGGCAAACTATCTCAGTCAGACGGTACTAGCTGGATGGCAATGTACTGTTTAGATCTGCTGACGATCGCTTTAGAATTAGCTCAAGACAATGATATTTATGAAGATATTGCCAGCAAATTCTTTGAACACTTCCTATATATCGTCGATGCCATGAACCATATGGGTTCAGACGGTACGGACTTATGGAATGAAGAGGACGGTTTTTATTATGACGTGCTGCACCTACCCAACGGCGAGAATCTGGATCTCAAAGTGCGATCGCTTGTTGGCTTGATTCCTTTATTTGCCGTCACGACTATTGAAGAGAAAAACCTAGAAAATTTGCCAGGGTTCAAAAGTAGAGTGGAATGGTTTCTGAATCAGCGTCCCCAGCTTAGTCGTAATCTTGCCTGTATGAAGGGTTGCGACAATAATGACCGTCGTTTGTTGGCGGTGGTGGATGAAGAGCGTCTGCGCTTACTGCTGGAGAAAATGCTGGATGAAACAGAATTTTTGAGTGAC
>JBCBEA010000611.1:0-2836 GCA_038529195.1 Cyanobacteria bacterium J06600_6 | reverse complement strand
ATTGTGGTCAAAAGAAATTTTACTTAAATATCGGCAATTTTACTTAAGGAAGGAGCATATAGTAACTTGGAAACCAATAAAGAAAAAATTCTAGTAGTAGATGACGAAGCTAGTATCCGTCGCATTTTGGAAACTCGCTTATCCATGATTGGCTATGATGTGGTGACTGCTGCTGATGGTGAAGAAGCGTTAGAAACTTTCCGTACCGCCGAACCCAGCTTAGTAGTTCTAGATGTCATGATGCCGAAGCTAGATGGTTATGGTGTCTGTCAGGAGTTACGCAAAGAATCTGACATTCCAATTATTATGTTAACTGCTCTGGGTGATGTTGCCGATCGCATTACAGGTTTGGAATTAGGTGCAGATGATTATGTGGTCAAACCCTTTTCTCCTAAGGAACTAGAGGCTAGAATTCGCTCTGTCTTGCGCCGTGTCGAAAAAAACGGTGCGCCTGGTATTCCTAGTTCGGGAGTTATTCACGTTGGTTCAATTAAAATCGATACGAATAAGCGTCAGGTATATAAAGGTGATGAGCGTATCCGTCTGACAGGTATGGAGTTTAGCCTTCTAGAACTTCTAGTTAGTCGTTCTGGCGAACCCTTTTCCCGTTCTGAGATTCTACAGGAAGTCTGGGGTTATACTCCCGAACGTCACGTTGATACTCGCGTTGTTGACGTACATATCTCTCGTCTGCGTGCCAAATTAGAAGACGATCCTAGCAATCCTGAGCTAATTCTAACTGCGAGAGGTACGGGCTACCTATTTCAACGTATTTTAGAAGCAGGAGAAGAATAAACAGTCAGCAGTTAACAGTTAACAGTCTAGTTCGAGCGAATAGATTTTACTTCACTTGCTCAAAAGCTGATAGCTGATAGCTAATGGCTGATAGCTATTGAAATGAGTAAATCTGCTTCAAACCAAGTTATACGACTACTACCCTTTTTCGCTGGTGGATTGGGTGGTACTTTGTTGTTTATCAATCGTATTCTGACGGCACAGCTGACTACTTCGCAATCCCGTGCTGATGCTTTAGGGGTAATTGAGGCAGCAGTATTAATTTTGGTAGGTTTGCTTTGGCAACAGATTCAGGGAAAGACTCCAGAAACCGTTGAGCTAATTGGCGAACAGGGTTTAGAGTTAGATCGAGAGCTTTCTGAGACGGTGCAAACCGAGTTAGCATGGGCTTCTCATCTCTTGCTGACTAATACAGTAACGCGATCGCTTGTTGTCTATTATGATGGCAAAACTATATTTCGGCGCGGTGTTTTGGGTAAAAACTCCGAAGTTAATCCGGGCGCAATTGTCGAACGGGTTTTGGCTAAAAGTAAGGCAGTTTATTTAGTCAGTTTGGCTCTCTATCCAGGTAAGGTTGAGTTTGATTACCTGCCAGAGAATACTCAAGGGGTAATCTGTCAGCCGATTGGCAAGAAAGGTGTACTAATTTTGGGTGCAAATGCTCCTCGCAGCTACACTAAAAAAGACGAGCAGTGGGTTGAAGGAATCGCCGACAAGTTAGCCGTAACTTTTAGTCAGGCAGATACTAATATTTCTCACAATGAAGTTGATAGTTAACATTTCATCCGCGAGTTATTGGCAGTCTGAGCCATTCGCTTAACTCTTGTGCGAGCCAATTTAGCTCGACACTGGCAGGATTATAGTTAGTCATCCGATTTGCCATATTGCTGGGCTGTTTGACTGTTGGCTTAAGGTTATAAGCTTTGCCATTTGCCCAGAGCGTAATTCTTGAAACAATTTCAACTTTTTTTCCGTTCTTTTCTATCTGCCAGCCTGTTGTATCACATTCAATCACCTCAATATCTCCTCGATTAGCAGCTTGTGGTGTTTGATACTTAATTCCTAAACAGCTATAGGTTAAAGAAATCTGCTCAGAATCAATTTGCAATTGAGTTTTACCCAAGAGAGTAAAGATTACACTGCCGATTAAGCCAAACCCAATTAGCCAAAAGGGAATAGAAAACAGGTGCATCATAATGCTCATGTTTGTAGGCATACTGACTGCTATTCCTATACCTGTCCAGGCAATCATAAAGCCATTCCAAAATAGAGCAAATAAGCCTATAAATAATATTTCTGGCGTAAAACCTTTAGCAGGGAACATAACCTCGATCGCTTCTTTAGTTTTATCTAGCTTCAAATGACTATATTTCGGCTGCTTTAATCTAATTTTTTCTTCTATGACGATGGGGTGTTTGAGTGCCTGTAATGCTTCGGTTGCTGTTTTAAAACGGCGCTCGCAACTTGGCTCAATTATCTGTTCTAACCAGCGTACTAAAGAGTGATTCAACCGAACTGATTTAGCAAAGTCAATTTTGCCATCTTTACTGGGTAATTCTGTTGGATGTCTGCCTGTAGCCAGATAAATTAGGGTTGCACCCAGGCTAAATAAATCTGAGGCGGGAGTTGTATGTCCACCAAACTGTTCGGGTGGCATATAGCCATAAGTACCCACGACGGTGATTGTCCCTCCTTCAGATGAAGCTACGCTTTTTACTGCTCCAAAATCAATCAGGTATACTTGTCCGACACTATTTCCAGATCGATCTGTAAGTAAAATATTGCTAGGCTTAATGTCTCGATGAATAATCGACGGCTGCTGTTGATGTAGATAAGTCAGAATATTTAACAAAGCCGTGGCTATCTCTTGAATCTCTGACTCGCTAAATTTTCTACCCAACTTAACTGCTTCTTCTAATGACGGTGCTGCAATGTATTCTTGTACGAGGGCAAAACCCTTGCAGTCAGGCAAATTTAATTCAAAATAATCTAAATAGTTGGGAATAGCAGGATGCTTAATATTCTTTAGCGTTTGCGCTTC
>JBCBEA010000610.1:0-2842 GCA_038529195.1 Cyanobacteria bacterium J06600_6 | reverse complement strand
AGATATTCCCGTAAATAGCTATATTTTCGTTAAACATTAGTACAAACGCTCACCTTGACAGGGGTAGACCTTACCCCTTAGAAAAAAACCCTTTATTTTGTTTCCCCGAAGAAATCTCGCTGATAAAGATGCTTTACAATCGCTGCGTCTGTCAGATTATATTGCAAAGGAGTGATTGTAATATAGCGATCGCGAATTGCCTGCACGTCAGTCAAGATTTGTGGCGGGAGATTAACGTCTTTTGGCTGTTCAATATCTTCAACTATTTCGCCTTCTAGCCAATAGTAACTTTTACCACGAGGATCTAATCTCCGCTCAAATTTCTCAATATAACGACGTAAACCCTGACGAGTAATTGATACTCCCACAATCTCCGCAGTCGACACGGGAGGAATATTAACGCTCAATAAAGGTGGGTTGGGGTAATCATCTGTTAGCTGACTTAGCAGCTTTAAGGCAAAATCCGCAGCAGGCTGAAATTCAAAGTTAGAAAAACTGGCTAGACTAAAAGCAACGCTAGGAATCCCTTCGAGAACGCCTTCCATAGCAGCGGATACTGTCCCTGAATATAGTACGTCAGTACCTAGATTGGGACCATGATTAATTCCAGAATAAACAAAGTCAGGACGAGTTTTTAGAACCGCACTCAGGGCAAATTTAACACAGTCCGCAGGAGTCCCCGAACAAGACCAGGCAACTACTTCAGGATCGAAGATCGAATCAACTTCTTTGGCTCGAATCGGTTGGTGTAGAGTTAAACCGTGTCCTGTCGCCGAGCGTTCGCGATCGGGACATACTACCGTTACCTGATGACCAGCCTGGGCAAGGGTATTAGCTAAGGTACGTACTCCTAAAGCAAAAATACCATCATCGTTACTAATTAAGATATTGCTCATCAATTAACCGCTTGGCTTGAGTTGGCTGCTGCTACAAACCATAACAGTTTTCCATTAGGTAGACCAGATTTATGATGAGTAAGAGAGAAAGATCGGATCTGGTGAGAGATGTTTAACTATCAACGATCTATATATTTAGATGATACAGACGCTGCGGGAGTAGTTTATTTTGCCAAGGGATTAGAAATTTGCCATCGGGCTTATGAAGAGTCTCTCGTGGAAGCGGGAATTAGTCTAAACCAAATGATTCGTCAGGGAGAAGTTGCTCTCCCAATTGTCCATGCAGAAATTGATTTTTTACGTCCTCTCTTCTGTGGCGATCGCATTCAGGTTAATTTAGAGCCAACCTTAATCAGCAGTAGTGAGTTTGCGATCGCCTATCAAATACTGGCGATCGATAATTTAGAGCGAGTTTTAGTCCAGGCACAAACCCGACATGTGTGTATAAACCCCCGTCTGAGACAAAGAATCGATTTACCTGCGACAATGCTGGAGTGGTTAAATTATGTTGGGGAGTAGAGCAGCAAGAAAATGAAAACTGTCATTATTACGGGGGGAAATAGCGGACTGGGCTATCACTGCTCTCTACAGTTGGCTTCAGATCCAGCTTGGCAAATTATTCTTGCCTGTCGTAACTCTGCCAAGGCGGAGGCAGCAGTCTCGAAGTTAAAAACAGCCAGCAATAGTCAGCAAATAGCAGCCATGAGCTTAGATTTGGCTTCTCTCGATTCAGTTCGAGCTTTTGTACAAGAGTTTAAAGAACGGAATTTCCCTCCATTAGAAGCAGTTGTCTGTAATGCGGGAGTACAGTTTATTCAAAGGCAAACCTATACCGCAGATGGTTTTGATACTACCTTTGGGGTCAATCATTTAGGTCATTTTCTCTTAGTCAACCTGCTCTTAAATCAGTTAGTCACACCAGCTAGAATTGTTTTTGTCAGCAGCGATACTCACGACAGCAGCAAAACAACGGGAATGCCCGCCCCCTATTGGCGCAATCCAAAATTTATGGCTTATCCCCAACAAGATCCAAAATTAAAATCACAAGATCTTGGCACGATTGGGAGAACTGCCTATACGACATCTAAGCTCTGTAATGTACTTTGCGCCTACGAATTTTCTCGTCGTCTCCAACAGCAGGACAGAACTGAACTTCAGGGAATTACAGTTAACGTCTTTAACCCAGGTTTAATGCCAGGTAGCGGACTA
Organism: Cyanobacteria bacterium J06600_6; assembly: GCA_038529195.1. Lineage (GTDB taxonomy): Bacteria > Cyanobacteriota > Cyanobacteriia > Cyanobacteriales > Xenococcaceae > Waterburya. The sequence goes on along the minus strand of JBCBEA010000610.1, from coordinate 737 downwards.
GCAAGTGACTATACCGCTACGGCTAAATTTGTTTGGAACAACATTTTACCGATTCTCTGTAAATTTGTGCCGAACGTTAATACCATGCTGGAATCGGGTAAAGCCTTAGCAAGAATGGTTAACGATCCAGAATTAGCTAAATTAACTGGTAAGTATTTTAGTGGATTTAAGCTCACCAATTCTTCTGTTGAATCTTATGATGAGGAGAAAGCAGAGCAACTATGGAATTCCAGTTTGGAATTGACTCAGCTAAAACCAGAGGAAACTGTTATTTAACTTTCGCTTCAAATTAAAGACAGTCTTGAATAAGCCAAATCTCTGATCAATGGGATTCTTGTAGATATATAACTTTGCAGAATATTGAGATCGTCTGTAGTTAGCACCGACCGACTTGCTACCTGTTGCTCTAACTTTCCCACCAATTCAGTGTCGTCTAATTTCAATAATGTTTCCGTGTCAGTCGCCTCGACACTAGACCAGACTTCTCTAATAGTTGTAAATTTGAGCATAACTTTATCTCACCGCATTATGAACAATTCAAGCTGCCAACACCATCCTAACTAAGTTGTGACAAATCTAAAGAAAATATTAAGAAATAAACAATAAAGCTTTTACACTAATGTCTAAAAGCTTTCCACAAAATTAAAATAAGTTTTTATACCTAGTATCTTTTCTTGAGATAAATTTTATATTAGAATTTTTGGTCGTTTTTTACAATAAACAATCCAAATATAAAA
>JBCBEA010000609.1:0-2846 GCA_038529195.1 Cyanobacteria bacterium J06600_6 | reverse complement strand
GACCAATCGGTTTCGGCGTGAAAGTCTTTGAGATATTTTGGTCCTAACCAACCAGGATCGGCATCAAAGATTTTTGACTGTAGCTGTTTTCTAGTCATTAAGGTAACAGTCGCACCCTGGTCGATCGCACCTTTGGCTAAATGCCCGCTAGTCAAGCCACCGCCGACGATTAAAATCCTTTCTCCTGTTAGGCTAAGTCGTTGTAAATTTACCTGTTGAGAATGACACAATCTATCGGCGGGGTAATCTGAGGTAATTTTCTCTACCCAATCAGGAAGCTGTACTTTGCCACTTCCCGTAGCCAATACCACTCTACGGGCAACGATCGCTTCTCCCGTACTTAGAACCAATTGAAATCGGGGACGAGAATCACTTTTAATGGATATAATCTGGCTTACTCTGGCAGGATAAACCTTATCTGTTAACTTCCAACGACGAATTACCTCATCACAAAAATCATTAAAAAGCCCTGTTCCTGGTCGATCATAGGGCGGAAACAACTCACTCTTTCTCTGTTCGGCAAAGGTTCTTAATTGATGAGGGTTAGGATCGGGATGATGTACCGCAGGCGATCGCAAATAGGGGATTTGCTGCGCTGCAAATTGTTGTTGCCATTGACTCATCCAAGTCTGACTAGGATCGAAGACTAAGAATTTACGATAATGCTTCGCACTTTTTTGTAGCAGGTGAGTGGTTAAAGTAAGAGCCTGAACTCCTGCACCAATGATCGCTAGGTCTGTGTATTCGGGTAATTTCACTCGTGAAAATAATGATAATGATTCTCTTTCTTAGTATATGATAATGATTATCATTTCAATTGACTAGATATTTAAGGTGTGAGGAAAATGAAAAATAAACTTTGGAGAGCTTGTCTATCAAGCCCTCTTTTTGTCGCTGCTTTGATGGCACAGACTGAGGTGTCTGCTCAAACTGTTAAATCCTACAGTGAAGGTTTAAATCAAATTACCAATGTGAACCAATTAAGGGATGTTTCCCCTACGGACTGGGCTTATGAAGCATTACGTTCCTTGGTAGATCGTTATGGTTGCATCTCTGGCTTTCCCAACCAAGCGTATCGTGGCAGCCAGCCTCTGTCTCGCTATGAATTTGCAGCAGGATTAAATTCTTGTTTGAATCAAATCGAACGATTGATTGCGACCTCTGAGACTGATGCAGTATCCTCAGAAGATTTGGCTACAGTTAATCGTCTTTCTCAAGAATTCGAGGCAGAATTAGCCAGGATTGGTGGACGAGTTGATGGAATAGAAAGCAGAACGGCTGTTTTAGAAGATAGCCAATTTTCGACTACTACTAAGTTAGGTGGAGAAACTAGTTTTGCCCTCAGTCAAGTTTTTGGCGATGAAAAAGCCGATGGTAGTGGCGAACTCGATAGCGAAACCGTGTTTAATTTTCGTTCTCGCTTGAGTTTTAACACTAGCTTTACGGGCAAAGATTTATTGAAAGTACGTTTGGATGCTTTGAATACCGTTCCTTTTGGTTCGGGAGAAGAGGAAGACGATCCTAATGTTACGGGAACAGGCATGACTCGTACTGCCTTTGACGAAGGTTCTGACGGTTCAGTAAGGATTGGGAAACTTTACTATACTTTTGCGATCGGTGAATCGGGTAAGTCCGACCATTCGGGACATGGACATGATGACCACGGACATGACTCTCACGGACACGATGGAGAAAAAGAATCACATGGGGGACATTCAGAACACCTCCACGGTGCAGCAGAAGGAAAGCTATCGTTTGTGATTGATGCCGTTGGTGGGGAGTTTAACGAAAACTTTGCCAACTATAATGAGTATTTTTCCGAAGAGTTAACGGGGGCAGTATCCCGTTTTGGACGCTTCAATCCTATCTACTATCAAGGTTTAGAGGGTACAGGCGCAACTGTTAATTACAGTTTTAGCAATGCGATCTCCCTTTCAGTAGGTTATCTTTCCCCCCGTGCTAGCGAACCCTTAGAGGGTGCGGGTTTATTCAATGGTAGCTATGCTGCGATCGCTCAGGCTAGTATTCAACCTACGGATAGTTTAGGCTTTGGATTGACCTATTCGCGGGGTTATTACGCACCAGATGAATTGGTAGTTTCAGGAGAGACAGGAAGCGAAAATGCTAACGCACCTTTTGGTGAAGAGATTGCTACCTCTGCGGATCATTTTGGTTTACAAGGAAAATTTGAAATAAGCGATCGCCTGAGTATTTCTGCCTGGGGTGGTTTGAGTTTGGCTCATGCCCAAGGAGATGGAGATAATGAAGAAGCTGGCGTCATTGTTAGTGATGGCGACAGTGCCACGATCTTTAACTGGGCAGTTACTTTAGCTTTTCCCGATCTCTTATCTGAGGGTAGTTTGGGAGGAATTATCTTCGGACAGCCACCCAAGGTTAGTAGCAATGATGGTGGAGAAGAAGATGCGGATAGTGCTTGGCATATCGAAGCTCAGTACCGTTACCAACTTAACGACCATGTGGCAATTAATCACTGCAAAGAATCCAGGATTAATTGCAGTGATTAATCCTGAAAATAATAGCGATAACGACACTCTTTATGTGGGTACAATTCGCACTATTTTTGAGTTTTAATTTCAAGTTTTAGGGTTCGCAGCAGGTTGTTAATAACCTGCTTTTTTTGCGATTGCATTATATATATGCTTGGAAATTTCAGGCGATCGCTTTTAAAAACTACTTTACAAAAACAATTTTAAACGAGGTTTAAAGCTATTTTTAAAGCTTTTTGCACTTTAATAGATAAAAAAGATCGTGTGTTTGATTTCTTCAAAAGTTGGCATAGTTTTAAAACCGATCTAATCATCTTTATTATTGTCTCAAAATGAATC
>JBCBEA010000608.1:0-2853 GCA_038529195.1 Cyanobacteria bacterium J06600_6 | reverse complement strand
CTCTGGACTGAGGCGGTAAGCAAAGCGATCGGGGAACGAGATTTTAGCAACATGAATTGGGACAATCTAATTGAAGAGATCGAAGACATGGGTGCGAGTCATATGCGAAGCGGTATCCTTTAGGGGAAGAGAGCTTTGAGAAGTTACACCCAAAGATTAATCGAGCATATATTTAAAATTCAATACTGGGAATCTGAACGCCAACGTAATCTTAAAGGTTGGAAATCTGAAATTATTAATTTCCGTACCGAAATTCAAAATATTTTAGAAGATTCTCCCAGTCTCAAAAATTATTTAGCCGAAAACTATCTTAATTGGTATCAAAAATCAGTTCTGAAGTACAAGAAAGACAACCTTTTCCAAGTTCCCGAACATTCACCGATCACCCTAGAACAGATATTAAGCAACGGATATTTTGGATTAGAAAATATTTGATTGTAGAGTTTAATACAAAAAAGCGATCGCTTTACGGAAAAAGCGATCGCCATCAAATTTTTATAGTTTATTTTATTGTTGCAAGTAAAATCTTACTTAGTGTTAGCTGTTGCAGGGTAGCAAACGCCTACGCCACCTAAACCACAGTAGCCATTTGGTACTTTGCTTAGGTACTGCTGATGATAATCTTCGGCGTAGTAAAACTCAGGTGCTTCAATAATTTCGGTCGTAATCGGATCGTAACCAGCCTTACTTAATTCTTGCTGATAGGCTTCTTTAGATGCCTCAGCTAGTTTTTTCTGTTCGGGAGTGTAGGTATAAATTCCCGAACGATATTGTGTACCGCGATCGTTACCCTGGCGCATTCCCTGAGTTGGGTTGTGGCTTTCCCAGAAAACTTTTAGTAGCTTTTCGTAGCTAATTTTCTCAGGATCGTAGATCACCAAAACAACCTCGTTGTGTCCTGTCATTCCAGAGCAAACTTCTTTATAGCCAGGATTAGGAGTGTGTCCCCCAGCATAGCCAACTGCGGTGGTATAAACCCCGTCTTGCTGCCAGAATTTTCTTTCTGCACCCCAAAAACAGCCTAAACCAAAGACTGCTTTTTCCATACCTTCAGGAAAAGGACCCTGGAGAGGATTGCCGTTGACGTGATGCTTGTCTGGTACTGGCATTGCTTTTGCTCGCCCTGGTAATGCTTCTGATGCAGAAGGAATGCTAGCTTTTTTGCCTAAACCGAATAGTCCCATAGAATTTTAAGATCTAAATTTTATTAATTTTTATGACGATATTTCTATCATAGAAGAATCCTTTAAATTTAAACTTCGGCTAACCCTACTTTTTAATTACTAACCAAATACCAGTAAAAATTAAATCTATTGAGACTGGTTAAAGGCAAAGGGGAAAAGGAAACAAGGTTTCAAAAGCAAAATTGAACTTTTATCGAACCTGAGGTGAAGAGTATATTTGCAGCTTGATTGTTGTTCCTTATTTCCCTACGATACTATAGCCAAGGAACAAAACTATGAGTGAAGCTATTTCGACTGTTAAATATTTATTTAGTTAGATTTGGTTAGGAAAAATTCATGAAAATTTTAGTAGTAGAAGACGATGAACGAATTAGTGATGCGATCGTTGAATATCTCAGCGATCTTCACTATGCAGTAGAAGCAGTCTATGACGGTCAAAGTGCCTGGGATTTGCTAGATGTATTTACCTACGATTTAGTGTTGCTCGACGTTATGCTTCCCGAAATGGATGGGATTACTCTCTGCAATAAGCTACGCAAAAGAGGCTTTGATATTCCTATTTTGATGCTGACCGCTAAAGACACTTTAGAAAACAAAATTGAAGGGCTAGATGCAGGAGCAGACGATTATCTGGTCAAACCGTTTGAACTGGATGAATTATCCGCGCGAATTCGAGCCTTATTACGTCGAGGGACTGGTAGTCTACCTCCCGTACTAACTTGGGAGCATTTGCGTCTTGACCCCAGTAGCTGTGAAGTGTTTTACCATGAAACCCTGTTACCCTTAAGTCCGAAAGAATATAAGTTACTAGAATTTTTCTTGCGTAATGGTCGGCGTGTCTTTAGTCGCGCCCAAATCCTAGAACACCTTTGGTCTTTTGAACAAGTACCAGAAGAAGCCACCGTCAAAGCTCATATTCGAGGCTTGCGACAAAAACTAGAGGGAGCGGGTGCGCCTCATGATTTGATTGAGACTGTTTATGGTTTAGGATATCGCCTAAAAGAAGAACCCCAAGAGGTTAAATAACAACCAGCTTTAATTATTCATTGAATCACAATGCACCAAAGCTTGCGATCGCGATCGCTACTGCACTATCTGATAGTCACGGCAGCTATCTTAGGTACTTTTAGCTCAGGAGTCTATGTTGTTTTTCGACGTAATTTATCTAAACAGCTAGACAAAAAGCTTTTAACCTTAGCTCAGTCAGCTACACCTTCTTTTTCAGCGGTTAGGGATCGCGGTAGTAAGTATCTCAATCAGGTAGAGGAAGTTCCCTGGCGAGATATTTTTAATCGCGATCGCCAGAGTTTAGAATGGTTTGATGAAAATGGGAATTTACTTGGTCGTCAAGGATCGATTAAGCCAGACATACTTCCAGAAGTGGGAACAACTTCGATTGAAAATTCCGAGACGGGAAAAGTATTTCGGAGTCACACTATATCGATGTTTATTCGTCGTAACGGGGAAGTGGGACCCCCAACTCTAGTCGGTTTTATTCGTGCCACTCAGTCCACTGAAGAGATAGAAGCAGCCCAAGAGAAGTTATTTTGGATCTTGATTATTGGTAGCATGCTAATTCTGGTCGGTTCAGGAGGTTTTTGGCTGACCCGAATAGATGCTGCGGATACATCCCACGACCTCATAGAAACTGTTTATGTTTAGGATATCG
>JBCBEA010000607.1:0-2855 GCA_038529195.1 Cyanobacteria bacterium J06600_6 | reverse complement strand
AAAAATCAAATGACATGCAACGCCTTCACAATGATTAACATTGATCCCTATAATGACGTGAATTAAATCAGAGTGTCAATTTTATTTGTTGATGGTTAGTGGTTAGTGGTTAGTGGTTGGTGGTTAGGTAGGTACTGCTTCTCCTGGACGTAATTTTGACCATTTGCCAGCTTCTTCGACAAAACTCTGGCAGCCCACAACGTCCCATTCCATCTCAATCTCCTCGCCTTCAGTGCGGATATTAACGTTGATGCTGGGTTCTTGAGGTTCAAAAGTAGGATTTTCACTCAGGTGGGGCTGTTCGTGCTGGGTTTCTACCGCATTGTAAGTTTGACAGCGATCGACATAGTGGCAGTTAATGCAGATACACATAATCTTGGGGTATTTTCTAACTGAACTTCATGCTTTAATTGTTAATCTAGCTCAGAGGGCAGTAGATCGGAGATGTTTAGTTAGATAAATTTAGATGAGTGCCTTTAAGATTCAATCATTTTTAGCCCAGAGCGATTTTCCTTGCGATTTGGCACAGTTGCCCGATGATGCACATTTAGTTGGGGGGTCGGTCAGGGATGCGTTGTTAGGACGTCATAAAATTCCCTTGGATCTAGATTTTGTTCTGCCAGAAAAAGCGATCGCCACTGCCAAATATTTTGCTAATACTTATGGCGGCGGGTTCGTAATTTTAGATGCAGACCGAGAAATAGCCAGGGTCGTATTTGAGCAAGGAACTTTAGATCTGGCAAGGCAAGAAGGTGTAGATCTAGAAACAGACCTGCATCGGCGAGACTTCACGATTAATGCGATCGCCTACAATCTTCGTTCTCAGCAGCTAGTCGATCCGTTAAACGGACTGCAAGACATAGAGCAGGGGGTATTAAGAATGGTGGCGCCGGAAAACCTCGAAGACGATCCTCTACGCTTACTCAGAGCATATCGTCAGGCAGCACAGCTAGATTTTACGATTGAGACAGCTACACAAACGGCAATTAGAGAGCGAGCTAATTTGCTACAAAACGTAGCAGCAGAGAGAGTCCAGGCAGAATTAAACTATGTCTTGACTGCACCCAAGGGAAACCAATGGCTAATGGCAGCGATTGAAGATAATTTGTTGAGCTATTATTTACCATGCAGCCACCGAATAGATTTGCAGAAGTTAACGGCGATCGCCGAAGGAATTGAATTTTGTTCTCTTAACGGTATAAACGACCTCTGCGAACTACCACAGTCAGAAATAATAATCCTCACCAAGCTCTCGGCTTTGGTATCAATTCAACCTGATCTAGCAGAAGTCGAGCTAACTAATTTAAAATATGCCCGTACTCAAATAAGAGCCGTAACGAAAGCTGTCAAGCATTTATCAACGCTACAGCAAATGATCCAACCAATGAACCTGCGAGAACAGTACTTTTGGTTTTTAGAAGTTCAAGATATTTTGCCGATTATAATTGCCAGAGCGATCGCCTTAGAACTTCCGAGAGAGATGATCGAGCCTCTGATCGAACGTTATTTAGATCCCCAAGATCCAGTTGCCTATCCCCAAAATCTAGTTACGGGCAACGATCTGATCGAGCAGCTAAACCTCAAGCCGTCTCGCGTCATCGGTGAGCTATTAACCGCAGTTCAGGTAGCGCAAATAGAGTCCAAAGTAGCAACTTTTGAGCAGGCGATCGACTTTGCTAGAGATTGGCTGAAATCTGGCGCATAACTCAGATTAATCCTGAAAATAAGGATGATAAAGAAGGCTTAACTTGGGCTTTACCAATGCTTTTTAATCTGGAGTAGGGGAGCAGAATAGTTAGATTTTGACTAATAGTCTGATTCGGCTCGCCCGATATATTGCTTTAACACCATGGTTCCAGCAGGCTAAATTATGCTAGCAAATGAAAGGTCTAAGTCCGCGATCGCTCTTAATGAGTCTCAATATTATTTCAATCGCGAATTAAGCTGGCTAGAATTTAATTATCGAGTACTGCATGAAGCTTTGGACGAACGCACTCCTCTACTAGAACGTCTAAAGTTTACGGCTATTTTTAGCTCCAATCTGGACGAATTCTTGATGATTCGGATGTCTGGACTTAGAAAGCAGGTAATGGCAGGGGTAAGTAAGTTAACTCCCGACGGTAAGACTCCCCAACAGCAGCTAGATGACTTAGAACAGCGTCTCAAGCCGATGGTGAGAGAACAGCACCAAAATTTTGAACAAAACTTACGACCTCAGCTAGAGGAAATAGGAGTCAGCCTACTCAATTATGATGAGCTAGATCGAGAACAGCGCGTATACTGCCAAAATTATTTTGAAACGCAAGTTTTTCCCCTGCTGACTCCTTTAGGGGTGGATGCGGGTCATCCATTTCCCCATATTTCTAACCTCAGCTTTAACGTCGCCGTTATAGTTAAAAATTCTCAGACTGATGTGGTGCGCTTTGTGCGTTTGAAAGTTCCAGAAACTCTGCCTCGCTTTATTGAAATTCCTGCTATGGAGCAAAATTCCGCCAGTGGCGATCGCTCTATTTGGAATAGCATTCCCTTAGAAGCAATAATTGCCCATAACCTGCCTACTATCTTTCCTGGGTTAGAGATTCAGGCATACAGCTTTTTTAGAATTACCAGAAATGCTGACTTTCCCGTTCGAGAATCGGAAGCAGATGACTTGTTAATTGCCATCCAGCAGGAAATAGAAAAACGCCACTTTAAAGGCTTTGCTATCAGGCTTGAGATTAGCGCTTCTGCTCCTGAGTTGATTCGTCAAACACTAAAAGAACGATTAAACTTAGCGCCAGAAGCGATCTATGAAATAGAAGGATTAATTAATCTGGGCGATCTGATGGCACTGATGGCTTTACCATTTCCCGAAC
>JBCBEA010000606.1:0-2868 GCA_038529195.1 Cyanobacteria bacterium J06600_6 | reverse complement strand
ATATCGCTGACGTCAGACTAGCCGTAGAAGAGGGAGCAAAAACCGCAGAAAAGTTTGGACAGCTGATCTCGAAGCTAGTAATTGCTCGTCCCATGCCGAATTTAGAGGCAGTATTTCCGATTGGCAGTCATTTAGTTGAACTTACCCAGAAACGTCGTGGTTACAGTCGTCTGAGTAATCGCTCTATTGGTTTGCTGGAAACGAGGGGCTTTCCCGCTATGGTGGGGGGTGCAGATGCGATGCTTAAATCTGCTGATGTGCAGCTAGCTTCCTATGAAAAAATCGGTGATGGTTTGTGTACTGCAATTATCAGGGGTTCAGTCGCTAATGTGGCAATGGCGATCGAGGCAGGAATGCAGGAAGCAGAAAGAATTGGGGAACTCCACGCCGTGATGATTATTCCCCGCCTGTTAGAAGATTTAGAGCATACCCTACCAGTGGCTAGCTACTGGCAAGATGAACAAGAGCCTCTACCTGTCTTGTTACCAAAAGAAGTTAAGCAGAAAGAGAAAGAATTGATCGAGCTACCTCAGGCAGAAACTCAGCCGATGAAAATGCCCTTAAAAAGGCAGATGGAAATCGAAGAACTATAGTTTTTCCTGTCTAGGCAGTAGTTAAATGCCTTTAGCGATCGCTACTACTGTCTCTAAATTTGTATTTGTCTTAATTGCCTGAGGCTCAATATGTGTTGCTGCTGCTTGATAACCTTGATTTTGCAAGGCTTGAATTAAGCTAGATTTTTTGGGCAAGTCTAGCTTCCCTCTGTTCCCAATTTCCTTGAGAGTATAGAAGTAGGGAGGAAAATCTATTTCACCCTGCATCAAATTCAGTAGTCTGACTATTTTTTTCCAGTTCCACTGATGAGCCAAAATTGTACAGCGTTCTAACCAATCTTGATCGTGTAGCTTACCGAGCCACATCGCGCCACTAACCGTTACAGCAGGGCGATCGCAGCTACAGCCAACCTTATTTAGTTTGCGCCAGGTAAAAGTCTGGTAGTTACCACAACCACGACAGTAAGCAAGAAAACCGTAGTTATTAGCCGTTAGTTGGGGTTTCGCCACTAAACGCAGCATCAGCCGATAAGTTTGCCCTGTAAACAAGGAAAATAGCGGTTCAATACCCAATCCCTTCGCAGCAGCTTGCTGTTGCGCTGCACCAATAATTAATCTTAAAGCCTGTTCTTGAATCGCCGGATGAGAACGAGCGATCGCATTATAAGCCTGGACAGTTTTTTCGGGAGGATGTCCCGTTACAGTTCTACCATCAGTACAGGTGAGGTACATTAAACCACCAATTTTAGTCGCCCACAGCATCGTATTTAAATAGGGAACAGCACTGCCAAAACAGTCTACGTCAACGAGATCGTAGTAATCGCGATCGCCGTAGCACTGGAAGAAAACTCGATGAGCATCCTGATGAGTCAGCTTAAATTTTTCCGCAGCGATTTGTCCAAGCAAATTTTGCTGTAATAAAACATTATGCTCATGATTCCCTTCGTTTACCCAAATATAGTCGGCTTTACTTTCCAAATAGTAGCGAAGACTGCGAACTCCACAACCAGCCAAAGTATCTAAAACTCTTAAACTGCCATGTTCTTGCTGATAAATAGCAGCAGTCAGAACACCAAGATCGCGGACATATTTACTCTGGACATTAAAAAAAGCTCGACCAACTTGAAACTTGGCTTTTTCTTCTTGATACCAATTCTGGGAGTTTTTCAAGATTGGGGATTGGTGATTGATATGGCTAGCTGGTTGATTATTTTGTCTTGACTAAACGGAAACCAAATAAAATATGGCGAGAATTTATCGGACGAGTATGTCGATAGGCTGCGCGACAGAATCCAGGTAAATCATCCCAAGAACAGCCTTTCATCACTGTACGACGATCCTGCTGTTTTAGGGTAGAAGTGTATTCAAATACATTGCCAGCCATGTCTTCTACTCCGTAGACACTTTTACTGAGGGGATAGGCTGCAATTTTCGTAGTATAGTTAATTCTGCTACCTGCAAAATTAGTGGCTGGCGATCGCCAATCGTTACCCCAAGGAAAATAGTTAGCTGACGCGCCTCTGGCTGCTTTTTCCCACTCTAATTCGCTAGGTAGACGATATTTTGCTCCCGTTTGGATTCCTTTCCACTTGGCATATGCCACCGCATCTTGATATGAAATGAGAACAGCTGGATGTTTTGCTGTATTTGGGGGGTAAGTTTCGTTATGCCAGAGAAATTCTTGAACCTTGCTGTAAGGATGCACTAGAAAACCCTGTTGCTGATATTCTTCGAGGGTAATTCCTGGAGTTTGGCGATTAGTCGCCTGAACAAATTCTTGATACTCTTGATTGGTAACTAAATTACGGCTGATACAGTAATCAGGTAGAAATACAGTTTGACGATCGCTTTCTTGTTCAAACCAACCTACTTGGCGTAATTGAACCTCTGCTTGTTTAACTCCCCCTGCGGTGGCAGAGATTGCCTGTGCAGAAATACGATAGGCAAAATCTCGCTCTTGGCGATCGCTACCCTGGGTAAACTCGCCTCCAGAGACGAAAGCAAAAGCAGAGTCTGCTTCGCATTCTTGGCGATTGAGGTTCGATGAGTCTGCCGGCTGGGAAATCTGGCAGCTTGCAATATTAAAAGCGATCGCGATTGATAATCCCAATCTCAGCCGATCTTGTTGATACTTGTTCATGGGTGATCGTTCTCATTATTTTGCTAACATTAGCTTTTTGTCATAGTTAGATAGTAAATGAGACCATTCTTTGAATTGAAAGAAGAAAAAGTTGGGAGAAAGGACTTAATTCCTGCCAACTCTTTTAGATAGTCGAACAAGATAGATATCTGTTTACTTTCCTGCACAAGGATT
>JBCBEA010000605.1:0-2876 GCA_038529195.1 Cyanobacteria bacterium J06600_6 | reverse complement strand
CTTTTGTGCTTTGATTATCTGGCTGTAAAGTGAATACTTTATTTGCTTTAATTAATCGCAAATAATTAAAATAAAAATGCGTATTTGTTCGTAGAATATAAAATATAAATTAAGTTTTTACGTAAAACGACTATGGCGTAGTTTCTAGTCTCAACAGAAAATGAGATTTAGATTCACAGAAATAGATTGTTGATCGCAAAAACTTTTTGTTATGGCTACTCAAACTCTTAGTTATCGTTGCATGGATTTACTCCAAAGTTACCATCGCAACCCTTCTTTGAAATTACGCAATAAATTAGTAGAGTTAAATATAGGTTTAGTTAGAAAAGTAGCACATCAAATTTGTCGTAAGTGTGCCGAACCTTATGAAGACCTGGAACAAATTGGTTATTTAGGTTTGATTAGAGCGATCGAAAGATTTGATCCGCAGCAGGGTTCAGCCTTTAGTTCTTTTGCTATTCCTTATATTCGTGGTGAAATGCTGCACTACCTTAGAGATAAAGGTAGTATGATGCGGATTCCTCGCAGATGGCAAGAGCTTTATACCAAAGGTAAAAAACTTCGCAAAGACCTGATTGAAAAATTAGGGCGTTTGCCAAGAGACACTGAATTGGCTGCTGGTTTAGGTATTCCCCTCGAAGAATGGAGTGAATGTCAGCTAGCATTACAAAATCGATTGCCAATTAGTCTTGATGCAGTGGTCAATAACTCGACGGATTCATCGATTACTTTTGGAGATACGATCGCCGACCCTAACTATATTAAGCAGCGTAAGCTGGAAGACGATAAGCTGCAGCTACAAAGAGCTATGAGCCAGCTAGAAGATAAGACTAAAGCAGCGATTGAATGTGTTTTTCTTTGGGACTTGCCCCGCAAGGAAGCTGCTAAACATATTGGTATAAGTCCGATGACCGTTACCAGACATTTACACAAAGGAATTGAACAATTAGGTACAATGCTGGAGCCACAGGTAGCCTGAGATGTAGATATCTAGATTTGACATGCCGAATTTTACTGGTCTTTAAATATAAAGGTATTTATTTTATATATAGTCACCTACTCTTACGGTTAATAAACTAAAAGTATTATTGTTCTAAATATTATTAATTATTTAATCGAGCAAGCATTTCGTATTTCGAAATGCTTGTTTTTTTATGCGCCTGATTATTTGACCGCGATCGCCAAATTGCTCAAAATTGCCCAACCAAGAAGCAAACTTAATTGTCAGGAAAGTTTTACAATCAGAAATGAATAATCAAAAACTATATATCATGCTGCGTAAAATTATAATTCTATTTATGTCGCTGTCGTTATGCTGGACGACTGTTGGCTGTGGTGCTTCATCTTCATCAATGCAGAATGAATCATCGTTTAAGAATAATGCGAGTGTTTCAACTGCACCTATTTCGATCAATGACGGTACGTATCCTGTACAGCAGGCTACTTACAATGATGAAAGTGGAGAGTATAGCCTGATGCTTTTGAATACGCCTCCAGGAAGTCCTCCTGTACTTAAAACAGATCAGCTACAGATGGCGAGAATTGGAGAGGAAGAGGTAGCTAATGGTCAGAAAACTTACCTTCAGGTAGAAGATAAGCAGCCTGTAATGTATCTGACCGAAGATTTTAAAATTGAGTATGTGCACAACGTTACGGAAACCAGAGAAAATCCTCAAACTGGTCAACCCCAAACGGTAGTAATTAGAAGAGAATCAAGTTTCTGGACTCCTTTTGCTGGTGCGATCGCTGGTCAGATGGTTGCTAATGCTTTATTTCGACCACAATATTATGTTCCTCCTATCTACACAGGAGGTGTAATGACTGGCTATGGTGGCTATGGACGTAGCTATTCTCAAGCAGTGAATCGTTACCAAGATCGCTACAATGCGCCTCCCGCAGCGGTAAAAAATCGCCGTACTTTGCGTACAACTGGCTCGGTTCGCAATACCGCCAGTAATAAGGCGGGTAAGACCATTAAAAACAAGAGTCGAGCTACCGGTTCGGGTATTGGCTCTAGTACTCTACGCTCTTCTGGGAAAAATACGAAGCAGATCAAGCGACCCAGCAGCTTTGGCAGCAGCGGAGTCAGAAGACCCAGCCGTAGTTTTGGTGGTGGCAGACGCAGAAGAAGATAGTATCTTGATTAACTGCTGATTACTTGTAAGCGACCACTAAGTAAAAAGGCGTTGCTGAAGATAGGAAGGATTTTACAATTTTCACTGTCAAATAGATTAACTGAAAAGCCCGGCGTGTATGCGCAGATCGTCGTTGAGACGACTGGCGAAACTCAGCTCCTTTGGGGCAGACGCACACTATGCGCGCTTGGTGCGAAGCACAACTTTCGTGCATTTGTGGCTCAAAGCTACGAATAAATTACTTTCAGTTTTATACTTTAAATCAGCAACGCCAATAAAAAGTGAGATCGCTTGCTTAGCATTCAAAATCTAATCGAGTGTAGATAAAGCATTTTAATTTTCCGAGAATAATTTCCCACAGACTCGGTACTGCGAACTCGTAACGTTTCAACAAAGCTAACTTATAGCCTATGTTTAATCGTTTTCATTATGATCAAGACTCTTTTCTTCGCTCTGATGCCAATTTTAGGCGGGTGCGTAGTTAATTCTGCTGCTCAAACACCAGTACCACTACAGTTATTTTTAGCCCGAGATAAAACTGCCAAAATTTTGAGCGTGATGGCGACAGGTACAGAAAATAAATATGATTTTGTTGTGACTGTTAGTAGTCCAGATACTGGCTGTGAAGCCTATGCGAACTGGTGGGAAGTTCTCACTCCCGAGGGTGAATTACTGTATCGGCGTACCCTATTTCATTCCCACGTAGATGAACAACCCTTTACTCGTACAGGGAAAAAAGTT
>JBCBEA010000604.1:0-2884 GCA_038529195.1 Cyanobacteria bacterium J06600_6 | reverse complement strand
AAACTCTCTTCCCCTCTACTCTCAACTCCTAATAGATAACGACTAGCAACAAAACTTTTAACTCTAAAAACCATCTAGTTAAAAGGCTGAGAGCCATTCGTAACAGGTTAAGAAAAAGTTGTTTTAGTCAGCCACCATAGATAATGTCTTTTATTTCAAACAACATCAAATATGGATTAAAGCAGATGTTTTTAGCGATCGCTATATTTAAACCTAAGTTGGTGCAGATAGCCTGAAAGCTAAGAGCTAATAGCTAAGAGCTAATAGCCAAGGCGAAGCCATTTACTTAATAAACAGCATTTCCTGATACTTGGGCAAAGGCCAAAGCGCATCGGCTAGTTCACCCTCCAGAGCATCGGCACATTCTCTGATCTCATCCATCATGGGACGAATAGTTTGAGCAAAATACTGCATGTGTGATTCAGTCGAGTCAAAGTCTTCTTTCGCTAAAGCTGCTGACAACTCGTCTGTTAGATCGACTATTTCATTAGTTAGCTCGGCTGCTTTCTTGGCAATTTTAAGATTAAAGTCAAGACCCAACTCTTTGAAGCCACTCATAGCTGATGTTAGTTCCGTCACATACTTAATTGCAGCGGGATAGATTAAGGTTTTAGCTATGTCTACTACCAGCTCGGCTTCCACCTCAATTGAAAGAATGTACTGTTCTGCATACACTTCAAAACGACTTTCTAACTCTGTAGGAGAAAGAACGCCAGTTTTCTCAAATAACTCTTCGATAGACTTGTCTTTCAAATATGGGAGAGCATCAGCGGTAGTAGGCAAGTTTAGCAAGCCCCGCTCTTCTACAGCCATTTTGTGCCACTCTTCAGAATAGCCATCGCCACCAAAGACAACCGCACCATGTTCGTCCATGATTTCTTTGATAATGCCAAAGATAGCGGGTTTGATTTCAGCTCCAGCGCTTAATTCACTTTCCAACCTATTGGAGATCCAATTTAAAGAATCAGCCAAAATTGTATTCATGGCAATCAAAGGTCCGGCAACGGACTGATTAGAACCTACTGCCCGAAACTCAAACCGATTACCAGTAAAGGCAAAGGGCGAAGTTCGATTTCTGTCTCCAGAATCTTTAACAAACGAAGGCAGGGTAGGCACGCCAAAATCCATTACACCATTTGGCATACAGCCTGTCAGCTCGCCCTTTTGAATCTGCTCAAATACATCCTCTAGCTGCGTACCCAGATAAACCGACATAATTGCAGGAGGAGCCTCATTTGCACCTAACCTGTGATCGTTGCTAGCTGTAGCTACTACGGCACGAAGCAAGGGACCAAACTTGTGCGCTCCGCGAATTACCGCAGCACAGAAGGTTAAAAACTGAATGTTTTCATGAGGTTCGTCACCAGGATCGAGCAGATTACCCTGAGTAGAGTTACTTACCGACCAGTTAACGTGTTTACCCGAACCGTTGATACCTGCAAAGGGTTTTTCGTGCAGCAGACAAACAAAGCCGTGTTTTTTTGCCGTGTTGCGTAAAATAGTCATGGTTAACTGCTGGTGGTCAGCAGCAGCGTCAGCAGATTCAAAATAGGGAGCAAGCTCAAACTGACCAGGTGCAACTTCGTTGTGTCGGGTTTTGGCAGGAATACCCAGGCAGTACATCCTTCTTTCTACTTCTTGCATAAAGACCTGAACCCGCTCTGGAATTGCACCAAAGTAATGATCGTCAAACTGTTGACCTTTGGCGGGAATTTTACCAAATAGAGTTCTACCTGTCAGCAGTAGATCGGGACGGCTGTTAGCAAAAGCAGAATCGACCAAAAAGTATTCTTGCTCTGCACCACAGCTAGAGCTTACAGGAGCAACATTGTCATAGCCCAACTGCGTTAAAACCTTTCTAGCGGATTTGTCCATTGCTTCGATCGATCGCAACAGAGGAATTTTCTTGTCTAAGGCTTCTCCCGTCCAGGAAACAAACACGGTGGGGATGCACAGGGTTACGCCATTGTCTGTCTCCATCACGTATGCCGGAGAGGTTACGTCCCAAGCAGTGTAGCCTCTAGCTTCAAATGTCGAGCGAATACCGCCATTAGGAAAAGACGAGCCGTCAGGTTCGCCCTTGATTAAAGTTTTGCCAGAGAATTCAGAAATTACCGTGCCGTCACTCTGTACAGAGATAAAACCATCATGCTTTTCGGCAGTGGCGTTGGTTAGAGGATAAAAAACATGAGCATAGTACAGCGCGCCTTTAGACATTGCCCAATCTTTCATAGCTGAAGCAACGATATCAGCTACGGAAGGATCGAGCTTGACATCAGACTTGACCGTGTTTTTAAGAGACTTATAAACAGCTTTAGGAAGACAAGCCTGCATTTTATTGAGACTGAAGACATCCGTTGCCCACATGCTTTCGAGAGTTTCGGGGGGCTTAACGGCGATCGCTTCTCTTTCAGTTACCTGATATATTGCTTGAGTTCTTGGCTCGTATCCCATATTAATAACTTCCTTATGTTGCGTCAGTAGTTTTACTAGGTCGTGAGTACTTTATTTATACAAGTCGTAATTGGATTTATACAAGTCAAGATAGCATTTTAAGATAGTAACTTAAGGCTGATTGTTATAATTTCTTGAAAACAATATTTTTCCAGTAAAATTCACTACATTTGCCTAAAATATTAGTTTTTTATATTCATTGTTTTGCCCAAAAAACGTCTAAATAAACATAAGTCCAAATATAGACGGTACAACTTTTATAAACATATTTTTAATAGTGTTAAACAGCTTGAAAATACTTATGATAGTCCAAGATATAGATAATAAAGTACTGAAAAGCATACCCAGAAAGAGCAAAAGGCAAAACAATTATTTGCTTCTTCCCGAACTGTCATAAGCAAAAACATTGAAAAGAGCATTTGATTATTTT
>JBCBEA010000603.1:0-2889 GCA_038529195.1 Cyanobacteria bacterium J06600_6 | reverse complement strand
ATTGGCGTATTAATCGTCTCATTAACAATATCTTGTAAAGATGAAGCATGCCTTTTATCTATTACTGGTAATTCAAATTCTTGAAATGCTTTAACTACTTGAATCGGCTGTTTATTATCATCAGTAATAAAAGTAGTTCTCAGAATCTCGTGACGTTTAACAATTTCATTTAGAGTTCGCTCTAAAACTTTAGTATTAAGCTTCCCTTCTAGCTTTAAAGCGCAGGGAACATTATAAGAGTTGTTATCAGGTTCTAGCTGCTGAACAAACCATAGTCTTTGTTGAGCAAAAGACAGGGGAACTACATCATCACTTTGTCTTCGAGGAATCTTATTACTTTCAGATAGCTGTATGCCCTTTTCTTTGAGCTTCACTTCTAGCAATGCTCGCTGTTCGGGAGACAGATTATTAAACTGTTGAGAATAATTTCTCATTAGATGACAAAAACTTAAATAATTAAAACTTATATATTGCTCTTTGTAGTCAATGCTATGGATGTAGCGATCGCTATTTTGAACTGCTTAAAAAACCAGGCAGAGATGAAGTTGCCCAGTGCATATTGTTCACTGAAATCTAAGCTGTGCTAAGACTTGAAAAAATAGTGCCAAGTTTATTATATATATTTCCCAAGCAAAAGAATATAGTTGCTAATGAAAGAAAATGAGGAATCTTAAATAGAAAGCAAGCTGTCGCCCCTTTAATTTTGCTGGTGTTATGCACTCTTGAGAAAACTAAGTTCAGACATCTCCTATCGTAAAGCTTTAACAAAAATGCGACTTCGCAACACAAAACAATTCATTTTATGTTTTAGTTTGAGGCACTCTAATTGAAATGCAGCAAAAATAGACATAAAAATAAGGCTGCTTTGGGTAAAGCTTGATGTCCATTCTCAATTGCTTCATGTCGCAGCTTCGTTTGCCTTATCCAGACTTCGGCTAGTCACTGCCCGCAATTGACTGAAATCTAACATGGAGGCAGAGTTGATCGACAAGCAACATTACCCCCTATTTCCCAACAATTCTATTAACGCTTTTTTTTGATTTTTTTTCCTTGCACCGCTTTAAAGCGAGGGTTTGATTTACAAATTACATAAGTACGCCCTCTCCGTCTAACAACCTGACAATCTGGATGACGAGATTTTGCACTTCTCAAAGAACTCTGTACTTTCATTACTTCAATCCATCAAATTTATAACGTTTACTGAGCAATAATCTTCGTGAGCGATGTCCGCAACTAATTGAGAATTATAGTCATTATTATTATAATAATCGAAATAGAGTAAAATTCAATGCTCTTGTATCAATCTCGATCTTCAGTTGAGTCAACAAAGAAAAATTCTGCTTGCTCCTCATCGATGGGCAGACGATTTTGGTAATAATCATTCAATTCTTGAGACGAAATTGGATGCTGAATTGGGTCATTAAAAAATGCCTTTACTCTAAGGTAACGGCGTAGTCCAGCAGCGCTGGCATCTTCACGGGTTGCTGCCAAAAAATCCTCTGGCAAGGTGTTACTGACCTTGAGCCAAGCTGCCAGCAGAATTTCTTCGATATCGTCCGAAGGGGTTCGATCCATCAAGAATTCCAGCCCTTCTAAAATTTCAATAGTGGGAATGAGTTGGGTGTCATCTACCATCGTTATAGAGGCGCATAATGATAATTATTCTCAAATAATAGCACAACACATAATAGAGAAGATAGTTAAGCAAGGTTGATTTAGCGGAGTTGAGCAACAAATAACTAACTGATCAAAATTAAACCCAACCCTAATGGTTCGGATTGAGTTTTTAGCGTATACAGTTCATTATTGAATTATAAGATCTTCAGCTTGGTGATATAAATTTGCAGTAAACTAAAAAAAAAGCGTTCCAAGTCCCCAAAGCAATAGGACATAAAGCTCATAATAAGAGGTTTCTATTTTGGGGCTTGAACGAAGGAACAAAGGCTTTCCTAAAGGATACCGCTCCGCATGTAGCCGCATGTAGGAGGCAGGAGGCGCAAAGGACTTGTACTAAAGCATACCGCTTCGCATATCCGCATGCAGGCAGAAGGTACAAGTGCAGGGATATTCTAACCCAATCGCATTACGTGAAGCTTCGCTTGCCAGGGTTTTAGACCGCAGGGCATACGCGCAGTACTTTTTTTAGGGCGGACTAGAAGCCTTCGGCTTCGCAAGGGACAAGGAAGAAGACAAATCAAACCTTCTGCTCTCTGCCCTCATTCTTCTGCCTTCAAGGGCAAAGCCCTGATAATCGAGAAATATAAATAGAAATAACAATAACAATATATTGACTGCTTATTCTATGAAAACTATTGATGAATTTTTAATTGAACTTTACGATCGCGATGTTAAATTCTGGATTGAAACAAAAGAAGATAACGAAGTCAAACTGCGCTTCAATGCTCCTGAAGAAGTTTTGACTCCCGAATTGATTACTCAGCTAAAAGAGCGTAAACCTGAGATTATTGAGTTTTTAGAACAGGCGAGTGCCGTAAAGTCACATAAATCTACTATCAAGCCAGTTTCTCGTAGTGAGTCTTTACCGCTATCTTTTGCACAGCAAAGACTGTGGTTTATGGAGCAGCTACAGCCTGATAGTGCTGCTTATAATATTCCTACAGGGGTAAAGCTTTCAGGGGATTTGGACTTAGATCTTTTTGCCAAAAGCCTTAATGAAATTGTGCGTCGCCATGAAGTGCTGCGAACTAATTTTGAAACTGAGTCTGGACAGCCACAGCAGGTAATTCATAGTGATATTAAGCTCGATTTAACGGTTCGAGATTTACAGCCATTGGACGCAGAAGCGCAAGAAGCCGAAGCAGCAGAATTATTTCGCCAGGAAACGGCTAAGGCATTCGATCTAAAGCAAGATTTATTATTAAGAGTAAC
>JBCBEA010000602.1:0-2895 GCA_038529195.1 Cyanobacteria bacterium J06600_6 | reverse complement strand
CAAAAGCGATGTCTGCCCAGTTGGTATTTTCCATTTGCTTTTTGAAATTGAATATAGAATACTTAAGTAATTATCTACCCCTGGTCTACTCTTTCGCATAATAATGTTTCGAGTTATAACTCCTGGATTTGACGCCAGCTACGAGCGTTGGACAGATGCCTTAAATAAAGCTAACTCTCTCAAACCGAGCTGCAAAGGTCTGTTTAAGGATGTGCGAATTTATCATGGCAAGAACCTAATTTGGCTCTATAGCCGTGTCCATAAATACCCTCAATATATTGGTGCAGGAGTATATGACAATCTTGCCAGGTTGTTTATTGCCGAAGCGATGGAAGAGGCAGCAAAAGAAGAAACTGGGGAGATAGAGAGCCAAGAAGACAAGAAGGCAGAGTAATATCTGACATATCCAAATTTTGGCGTTGCTGATTTAAAAGTATAAAACCGAAAGTAATTTATTCGTAACTTTCAGCTTTTTAGTTAATCTGCTTTACGGTGAAAATTGTAAAACCATTCCCATATTCAGCAACGCTCTAATTTTTAGTGTTTCATGACACAAATTTAAAGATTTTGCTAATTCGATGGAGATTTTAGCGTTTGTGCTGCATAATGAGAAACGGCACTATAGATAGAGCTTTGAACCAGTGATTAATTAATCAAGCACCATATATAGTACTAAGCATTAATATCTTCATCTCGATTTCTACAATGAAACCATCTTCTGTTAAGCAGGCTGAAAGAGCCAGAAATCTGCTGTTGAGCGAACTTCAAAACCAAAACCCCATTAGTTTACAGCAATTAGAACTCAAAAACGGCGACGATCGCCTGTCTCATCGTAGTCTGAAAGAAGCTGCCTGGCGTTTAGTTGAAGAAGGTAAAGCTCAATTTAATTCAACTTGGGATCTAGAAATTTTGTAGCATGCTTTTGAAATACAGCTAAATATCGATATAAGACGTACTATCTAGATGACGGTATGTCTTTTTTTTACGCTAATTTTCTGATTATTTTAAATTTCAGATCTAAAACTTTAATGTAAGATTGCTTATGACCATGGGGGAAAGACAGGAGAGACAGCATAATCCTTTTGGCAATTGTGGAGACAAACCAGGAGATAATCGCCATTCTTTTCAAGTCGATCGCGATCGCATTCTCTATTCTTCTGCTTTTCGTCGTCTGGCACAAATTACCCAGGTTTTAACAGCACAGGAAGGTCATGTTTTTCATAATCGTTTGACCCACTCGTTAAAAGTAGCCCAAGTTGCCCGTAGATTAGCCGAAAGGCTCGTAGCAGAGCAGTCAGAGGTGGCAGAAGCAATTGGGGGAATAGATCCAGACGTGGTGGAGGCTGCTGCTTTGGCTCATGACTTGGGTCACCCCCCTTTTGGTCATACCGCTGAAGAACAATTAGACGCCTGTGCGCGTAAAGCGGGACTAAACGATGGTTTTGAGGGTAATGCTCAGTCTTTTCGGATCTTAACTAGACTAGCGATTCACCGCATTGACTACTATGGCTTAAATCTAACTAGGGCAACTCTTAATGGTGTCTTGAAATATCCCTGGATGCGATCGCCTGACCCGACATCCAAAAGACACCGCAAATTTTGTATTTACGAATTAGATTTAAAAGCATTTCATTTTGCACGCTCGGCTGATAATGATCGCCAGTCGATTGAAGCTAGCATTATGGACTTTGCAGATGATATTACCTACAGCGTCCATGACCTCGAAGACTTCTATTTAGCTGGTTTAATCCCGCTAGAGTTATTGGCAACAGATGGGGATGAGCTAGAGCGATTTATTAGTGAATGGTTAAGAGTCTCGCCTAATAATTCCTTCGCTAAAGTAGTTAAGGCTAATCCCCACCGTTTTCAGAATTTTCTTAATGCTACCTACAACTTAAAGGGGCAATATTCTCCAGGCTCGTTTGAACAAAAAGCTCAAATTAAGCGCATAAGCTCACAGTTGATTCAAAATTATGTCCAGTCAGTCGAGCTAACTACCAAATATGGCGATCGCGGCTATCTTAAGTACAGTCGTAATCGAGAAGAGGAACTCAAGTTTCTTCAACGTATTGTCTGGTCTTATGTAATTTCCAATCCCCGCTTAGCAACTCAAAGATACGGACAAAAGAGAATTATCAAAACCCTGTTTGAAATATACCTTCAGGCAATTGACGATCGCGATCTAAGCTTTATCCCCGCCAGGTTTGTCAAAGAATTCCTCGAAATTGAAGCCCAGTCAGAAAATCCTCAACAGCTACATCAGGAGCAAACACGGATGGCGGTTGATATTGTATCAGGATTGAGTGAAGCGGAGGCAGTAATTCAATATCGTCGTTTGACAGGAATCAGCCAGGGTTTATTTATGGATAGCTGGAATTGATTGGGAGGCAGGAGAGAAGGCAGGAGGCAGAGGGCAGGAGGCAGAAGGATGATCGCGTGTATTCTAATAAGATAAAGAACGGTGTTATTGCGAAAATAAAACAAGATTAAGTGTTAGATTTATCGTTGATTGTTGCCTTGGGGTTTTTAGGAAGCTTTGGTCACTGCATGGGCATGTGTGGTCCTTTGACCGTTGCTTTAGCCTTGTCTCAAGAAGATAATTCTCATAAAACGAGCGGTTGGCAGTTTCATTTTCTACTCAATCTTGGTCGAATCGCTAGCTATGCAATAGTTGGTGGTGCTTTAGGTGGATTAGGATCGATTGTTGTTGCCAGTGGGCAATTGGCTGGGATTGGCAGCGGTTTACGACAGTTTATGGCAGTTTTTACGGGCAGTCTCTTAATTTGGTTTGGGATTACCCAGATTAAACCAAACTGGTTACCCCGTATACCCTTTTTGCATCCTATTCAAGGAGAAGTTCATAACCGTTTAAATTCAGGCCTGAATTTAAACGGT
>JBCBEA010000601.1:0-2902 GCA_038529195.1 Cyanobacteria bacterium J06600_6 | reverse complement strand
TACAGATAGTAATAATCCTGTGGAAAGTATAAGAAAAATTATAATCAATTTGTTACTATCTTTTGCTTCAATTAAACTATCTTTCTGTTCAAGTTCTTGCTCTTTTTTATTTTTCTTAAGTGAAATAGTCATTTAATACTTATAGTGGTAATTTATAGAGCTGAAATTATAAAATTTGCTGCTTTTGTTATATTGCTTGATATCTGTTCAAAGAGTTTGACACCTCCTCCTAATGAAATACCTACAGCAACGACAGGAGCAAAAAGTGCCACATAAAATAGAAATGAGATATCTAAGACAATAGTTCCAACTGCAACACCAGCCTGATCTAGTTGTGAGATTATGACTGCATAAAAGCCAATTAGAAATATATAGCTTAATTGGATGAAATATAGACCTATAAAAGTTGTTAACCAGAGCGCAAAAATAGGTGCATTAGCAGTAAATAAAGAGAACCCCAGGAATATTGGCGCACTAATTCCAGTTAGTAATGCCGTTGCTTCGACCAAATTTATAAATGCGTGTTGAATGACCAACAATATTATTTGGATGAATACAATCATTGGCGAAGCAAGTATGGTTGAAATTGCACTACCAATAAATGCTGTAGCACCGTCAATGACTGTCGATGCTCCTGCACTTACCGCACTTAATATTGCTTGTAAAGCATTGCCATTAAATAGTCCTGACGATCCATTAAGTAAATCTTGAGCTTGCTGAATTTTGACGGGATCGTTAACACAGTCATTTAGCTCTAATCCAGTTTGCGATAGGCAGTCAGCAAAAATAACTCGCACTCTATTATTTGCTATTCCATTACTCTGAATATTTTGTATCGCTTGATTTACACTGAGTCCAGCAATTTGAATTTGTAAAGCTAAAACATTGAAATATAGAAATACTTCTCTAATTCCCCGTACTAAGTTAGCGAGAAAAATACCATTTCCAGAAAATAAGAACGCTACAGTTAAGGGTAAAGGCATCTGCTCTAAGATAGGTCTTGAAGTAGAAATGTTGCTTAGTCTGTTCAAAACAATATAGGTATAAAACAAGAGAGAAAAGCCAAATATAAATTTAGCGATCGCAATTGAAGCAACCCACAAAGGCTGCGTAGGATTGACTACTAAATTCCAGATACGATCCCAAGCAGCACCAGTCTCTTGATAGAAATTTAGAGATACTTCTAAAATATTTCGACTTAGCTCATTGCCAGTGGCCACTTGAGCAATTAAGTTTAGACTAATCATTATTTCTCTAGCCTCTAATTTGATGGGACTAGATGTTGGGCAGGGATGGAAAGCAAACCTTGATGATAAGTTCCAGCTTTGAAAATACTGATAGCTTCTCTATCTCTAGTAGTAGTAATTTTGTCCAGAGCGACAACACTTTCACCTTGAATTGCTAACATCAAAGAACGAGCTATTTTGTCTTCTTGTTGACCAAAATATTTCATGTTATCAAGCTGCTGTTGAAGAGCAATTTGATTTGATATATTTCTGAGGATATTTTGAGAAACATCTTGACTATTACTATCTTGAGCGTATTGGTTACTAATTTCAGCAGTTTCTTGAGCAAGGGTTATTTGTTCAGCAGTGTTCTCTTGTCCTTTTTCAGAAAGAGTAGAATTCTGGGCATATTCATTACCCAAGTCTTTGAGATATTGTTTGCGAAGAGAGTCCTCAATAACGACAGTACTACCTGTTTGAGTGCCAAAAACATCACTAGCAATATCAATCTGGTTGTCTTGTTCAAATAATTCATATGCCTTTTCAAAATCAGGTAAACCCAATTCACCAAAATCTACTTCTAAACCCAAAACAGATAAGAAGGTGTCTATTGGTCCAACAATATTGGTAATATCTCTAAATAAATCGGCAATTGGTTCTGGAAGACGATTTCCACCACCAGGAAAACCGCCAGGAAAACCACTACCACCACCAGTAAAAAAATCAGGAGAAACACCAAGACCATTATCAATAATAATATTGGAACCATCACCACCAGTTAAGGAACCTGGGGAGATTCCTAGATTATTATCAAAAATTAAATCGGAACCATTATTTAAAGAATCTAGACTAAAATTCTGAGCTTTTGCTGTTTCCATGTATGAAACTTGTAAAACCATACTTACTAACAGTATTGGTATCAAAGAGATTAGTTTATTCATTTTTTTACTTTAATAAACGCTGGCATATTCGGCTAAACCAAGGCATTTGCCTTGTGGAGTATTAGGGTATTTGCTCATAATTGCTTGGCGTTTTCTTTTTTCATCAGGGGAGTTGGCTAATCCTGCAAGCTCATATATTGAGGGATAATATGCAGCTATCCAATGTTTATCCAAATATTTGATTAACCAATAAGAGCAGCCCATATTCTTATCAATGCCAAACGTGTCACCAGCATTTTTACGAAGATACTTTTCGGGAATATGTAGCACCTCTGAATAGTGTCCAATACCATCGCTAGAAATTCTACCGATAAAGTGAAAATCAGTATTACGTACAATCTGTGAGGAATTTTTACATAGAGTAATAGCCTCCATATTTTGTCCAATTAACAATACACTTGTACCTTCTTTTCGTCCTAAAGAGAACTGCATTCCTACAAGTTCAGTAAATCCAGGCTTATTAAAGAGTGCGGGACACTCATCAATTATCACCAGATTTTTTTCATACTCTAGAGAAGCATTTAGACAAGCACCATGAGCTACAAGGCTTAATATATAAGCATTATTGTCATCACTTAATCCAGATAAACCAAAAAATTGTAAGCGGGCATGGGGAGAAACTGTACTAGGTTTAGAAATACAATCACCAATATTAGGATCTACTAATTTGGCACTGATATTGGTAACGATTAAATCTAGAGCTTCTCTAGAGTATGAAAAAAATCTGGTGATAAT
>JBCBEA010000600.1:0-2913 GCA_038529195.1 Cyanobacteria bacterium J06600_6 | reverse complement strand
AGAGCTAAACCTTCTCTGGACTTGTCTCCGTTCCCCGCTTGACAAACAATATACCGCCTTAACTTGTCACCAATGGCGATTACCTTGCCACCCATTTGACTAATGACTTTGACTCCTTCTTTGCCATCGCCGTCACAACCCGTCAAAACAATGGCGATCGCTTTTTCTCCATAGTTATTTGCCAGAGATTTAAAGGTATATTCTGCCGAAGGACGGACAAAATGTGCCTTGGGTGCACTGGAAAGACTTAATGTCTGCGTTTCGTTGACAATCAAATGTTTGTCTGGAGGAGTAACATAAATCGTTCTGGCCTTGAGGATTGTGCCCTCTTCTGCTTCGCGCACTTCTAAATCTGTATATCTTGTCAATATTTCGGTTAAGTGACTTTCACAGTGTGGCGATAAATGCTGCACCAGCAAAATTGCAGCGGGCAAATCTGGAGGTAAGGCGGAAATAACTGTAATTAAAGTTTGAATTCCCCCCAGGGAGGATGCGATCGCAATAACTCGGTTAGGTTTTTGAACTATTTGAATAATTTTGGGATTATGATTTTTGAGATTTGCTACCATTGCTCTAATTATCTTCCAAATAGAACGGATGATTATTTTTGTACCGATGAGGAATCTGTAGGCAAGCAAATAACGATTATTCTTCCCTATTGTCAATACTAATTTTAACTATGAAATGTATTGTAACCACTCTATCAAAAGAGATAGTTGCTACAAATTTGGCTATTTCAAATCAGAATTACGCAACATGAATTTATAAAAACTATTTTTAGTTGCTAGTTATAAATCCCCAATTACCATTCCCTAAAAGCGAACAACTTCAAGGTAAAAAAATTAATTAGAACGACTATAAATGAACATTTTCTGGCAAAAGTCGGGTTGTGCTTTTCAGAATTTTGAGCAGAAAGTAAGGCAAAGATAGCTACTCTTTCTAAAATCTAAGATAAATAGCGGATTATGTTTGATTTAGTTAAGCCAAAAAACTGATGATCAAATACCTGTTTTAAGATATATCTTAAGTAGTAAGTATAGATAGTTTTAAATAGAGAAAGTAGCCAAACAAAGTAAAATCTTGTGCTGATTTTATAGTCTGTCGGCTTTTTTCACTAGGCTTAGGAGTAAAGTAGTGGTCAGAAAAAGAGAAAGGGTATACTCTATCAGCGTTTTTGAGTTGATTTTAACAGCAGTTATTTTGACTTTGACGGTAGCTATTCAAGAAGCTTCTTGGTTGAATGACTTTGTCATATCATCTCCAACACCTGTGCTGAATACTCAAATAGAATATTCAGATAAAATATATGAATAATTTTGCGCGGAGAACAGTAAAAATATTTGCCTAAAGCCTCATTTTTTCTAGTTTTTGGCGAGGATTATAGCTACTTAGCTGCTGAAGCTTTTGATAATGTTCTTTTTCTGCCTGACTCAAGTCTTTAGGAGTAACAATCTTGAGCTTCACCATTAAATCGCTGCGCTGACTATTTGACTTGCGCCAACCTTTACCCTTTAGTCTCAAGGATTGTCCAGAATCAACTCCCGCAGGAATTTTCATTTCGACCTTGCCATCAGGAGTTGGAACAGTTATTTCTGCGCCTAAAACAGCCTCCTCTGGAGTTATGGGAATTTCGGCAACTAGATTATCTCCCTGGAATTGAAATAAAAAATGAGATTCTAATTGAATATTTAAATAGAGATCGCCTCGCTGACCAGAACGAGCATTTACCTGCCCCTTACCTTTGATCCGTAGACGACTACCAGATTTAGCACCAGGGGGAATTCTAACTTTAATTGTTTCCCGACCTAATAAAAACTGCTTTTGTGTGCCGTTAAAAGCTTCTGAAAAGGAAAGGGTAACAGAACCTTCGCTATCAACAGTACTGCTGTCATAATTAGTAGTCGAGGCATTGCCATAGCTTCTTGAACTGCGACTAGCTCCGCGCCCGAGCATCTCATTAATAAACTCTTCAAAATTGCCATACTGGTTAAAATCAAATCCACCAAAATCGACGTTTACGCCAGCATCTGGATTTCCCGATCTTGGTGATGCACCAGCTTGTCCAGCCTGGGACCAGTATTGACCGTATCGATCATATTTACTACGTTTATCTGGATCTGAAAGCACTTCTTGGGCTTCGTTGACCTCTTTAAAGCGAGTTTCGGCTTTTTTGTCTCCTTGGTTAAGGTCGGGATGATATTTGCGAGCTAGTTTACGATAAGCTTTTTTGATATCGTCAGCAGAGGCATTTTTGTTAACGCCTAATATTTGATAATAATCTTTATAATCGTTGGCAGCCATAGGCGCAAATTGATACTTTTGAACTCAGGATAATTTTCCTTAGTATCCAGGATAACTACAAAACAAGAGGTTTTGCACCTTTTTTAGACAACTATAGACGATTACATGCTTACATATTTAATTTTAGAACGCTAAAAACAGGGCTACTGATTGAGTTGAGGCTGAAACGAAATTTAGTAATCGTGAGCCAGAAAGAACTATAGGCGTATTTACGCTCAGGAACGACAGTAATCACTTCACAAGTAGAAAAGGCTTTGAATTGACGATCTTGATGTTTTTGATTGAGTATCGTAGCTAATTTTGAATAATACATGATGCTTTAATCCTCAACCCCCAGGCTTTATTAAGCTACGTTTTGATTATATTTATTTTATACACCCAAATTTATAGAATATTTACAATGTACGAATCTGTCTCATGAGATACGTTTTTGTAAAATAAACATTGCTTTTCTCTTATACTAGCATCGACAATTGCAATCTTATATGTTGTTTTTAATTAAAATTTTCCTGGCTGTTCACTAATGGAACAAACAGGAACAATAGTTATAAAATTACTCTGTCTTCAAATCGATAATCATAGCGTAATCAGCAAAAACAGTATTATTTAAAC
>JBCBEA010000599.1:0-2932 GCA_038529195.1 Cyanobacteria bacterium J06600_6 | reverse complement strand
TAATTTTAGAATTTGGGCATCTTTGTGTACCAATACTGACTCAAGACTTTAGCGATGTCAGTAATTTTACGTAAACTTTATTCAGGATTTTTTTGTTCTTGATAATCTGCCTGAAAGACCTCGCAGATTTGAACTATGTCAATTAGAAACATAGCCGAAGTTTTACTGTCCGACTAATACAAAAGCAGCCCATTCACGGGGACTAGGATATGTTTGCATGGTGTTGAGCATTGCCTGACGTAGGGCTTGAGGTTTTTCGACACCGTTATCTAACTGCTGGTAAAAATTCTGCATCAAAGCAGAAGTCGAATCATCAGGAACATACCAAAGAGATACCATCGTACTTTGGGCTCCCGCTAACAGGAAGGAGCGAGATAGTCCAACTACTCCATCCCCCGTAATTTTACCTCTACCCGTATTACAGGCACTAAGAACAACGAGATCAGCAGCTAAATCAAGGTCGAGAATTTCTTCTGCAGTCAAAAAGCCATCTGCTCCATTCTTGGTAGAAAATGCCAAGGAACTTTGTAAGCCCTGATGCTCATCAAACAAGCCGTGGGTTGCTAAATGAATCAAGTTTGCCTGCTGCATTTTGGCTCTAACGGTTGACTCAGTAGCAGCTTCGCCGACGATGGGGTTAGTCGAGAGGATCTTGGCGATCGCCTTAGCTTCTGTTTCTGCTCCACTCAGAGGTGATAGTGGTTCGGGCATGGGTGCAGGGTTTCCCACAACTAAAGCTTGGTCAAGGTCTAGCTGCTCAAATTCTGACTTCATGGCGAGGGTTTGAATTGAAGGCGCCAGTTGAAACGTATGCTGCTCGATTAAGAACTCTCCTGCATTGTCCTGTAGAGCGGGAAAAGGAACCAAAAGCAGAGAACCGTGAGGAATAAAGACGACTAAGTCTTCTGGATCGGCGGGCAATAATTCGGCGATCGGCGCAATCAGCATTTTATAGGCATCACGTGGAAAACCAAGTTTACGTCTCTGGTTTAGAGATTTGGCTCTCAAGTCTCCTCGAAAAGAGGCTACATAGTCCTGGAGGCGAGGATTGCGGAGATCTAAACCCCCGGAAACTGCTTCTAGGGAGTTATTCGAGACACTGACAACCGAAGTTCTGAAATTCTCTTTAATTTTGGCTAGATCTAGCTGTCGAAAGTCAATCTTTCCCTGAGGATTAACAACCCAAATATATAACTCTGATTCTTCTCCCCGTCGATTAGCAATAATTGAATAGCTGACCAAAGTTGCCTGCCTATTTTTAGCGATCGCCTTAATTTCTTTGAGGCTTGGGGGAGTGGTGTCTAACTCTTCTTCTATCTTGGCTGCTGTTCTCTGAGAAAGTAATTCTACAAAAGCTCTGGCTCTACTTCTTTCTGCCACAACTAGTGCCTTGTCTGGTTTATTTTGGATGACGTATGCCTGCTGTAGCAAATCGTAGGTGTACTTTTGACTTTCGGCGAGGGATATCTTTTGTTCATCTCGCAAGCCAGGGCGTAAAGACTCAAAAATTTCGACACTCGATTCAAGAGTTTTACTCGCCTGCTTATATTGTTTTTGCCGTAGCTCAATCTCTCCCAAAGCAGCTAGGGCTTTTGCTTCACCAATGCGATCGCCTTTACTCCTTGCCCAAGCTAAAGCTCGCTCTAAGTAATCGGTTGCCAAATCGTATTTTTGCCGTTGACTGTAGTAGTCTCCCAAGTTGATATAGGTGATTACCTGCCCCACACCCCCAGAACTAGATAGAGTCGCTTCTGCGGACTGGAGATATTCTAGGGCGCGATTATTCAAGCCCAAATCGATCGCCAATAGTCCCAGATTATTCAGCACAAATACCTGCCGACTCCAAGCCCCAAAACTACGCAGCTCGTTTAAGGCAAGCTGATACTGCTGTAGCGCTTGTCGCTTGTTTCCCTCTAGCTGATACATTTTACCCAAATTTTCTTTAGTTCTCGCTTTTTCTAAGCGATCGCCTGTCGTATTCGCAGTCCCCGCAGCCCCTTCAAAACTGGCTTTTGCCTCCTGATACTGACCAATCTCTAGCTGTACTGAACCAAGAGTATTAAAGGCTTTTCGGCGAATATGAGGATGACCTGCAACGCTCAAAACTTGATGTAAATTATTTTCCGCCTGCTGATATAAACCCTGGTGAAGATAAACTTCTCCCAGAGCTACCTGTACTTCATTCAATTCTTGTCTGCCCAGGCGATCTTTGACCCCCGCGATCCTCAGTTCGTGAATCCCTATTCTTAAATCGTTAAGCGCCTGACGATAGTTGCCTAATTCCACCGTAATCAGACCCATTAAGCTCTTTGCCCGTCCATCACGACTGTAACTATAGTTAGCCATTTGTTCAGCTAATCTAAGCTTGCTGCGCGCCTGCTGATACTTAGCTGATTTATAGTCGATTCTGGCTAATTCAATTTGACAATTGTATTGTCCCTGCCGATCATTTAGACCTTGATAGGTTTTTAATGCTCGTTCTAATTTGCCTCTAGCAGCCAAAAGACTTCCTGAATAGATCATCTCTCTGGCGCTGCGATAATCTTGTTCTGCCTGAGACTTATTCTTATTTGCGGGTTGCGCTATGACCTTCGTTGGCACTATTACTGTGGTTAAACTAAAACCAGAAGTAAATAAACACAAAAGTAATAAAGACTTAGCTGAAAAGAGCGATCGCATAAAGAAGTCTCATAGAGGCAACAACCCTACTTTAATAGCCCTTTTATTTCCAATCGTGAAACAGTAACCCTACTGACTCTGAGGTTTTATGTGGCGATCGCCTGCGTTTAATTACAGATTTATAGTCATTCTAATTAATTTCCACATGATTTTTCTGGATAAAGGCAGAGGGCAGAAGGCAGAAGGCAGCGCGAAGTGCGAACCCTTCGGGTTCTGGTCTGCGGAGCAGACACTGGTGCGAATGCACCGCTTG
>JBCBEA010000598.1:0-2885 GCA_038529195.1 Cyanobacteria bacterium J06600_6 | reverse complement strand
ACGTGCCAATTTCTTCGATTTTTCCTTGATTCATCACAATAATGCGATCGCTCATAAATTTAACGACGCTCAGGTCGTGAGAAATAAAGATATAGGTTAAGCCCAAATCTGCCTGTAGCTCTTTGAGGAGATTGAGTACCTGTGCCTGTACGGAAACGTCGAGAGCAGATACAGATTCATCACAGATAATAAACTGAGGCTCTAGTGCCAACGCGCGGGCGATACAGACCCTTTGTCTTTGTCCGCCGGAAAACTCATGGGGATAGCGGTTACTCATGTTGGGATCTAAGCCTACTCTCTCCAATAATTCTGCTACTTTCTTTTTGCGATCGCCTTTGATTTTATGGACAACTAGGGGTTCGGCGATCGCTTTGCCAATATTGATGCGGGGATTGAGAGAATTGTAGGGGTTTTGAAACACAATCTGCATCTGTCGCCGTAGCGATCGCAATTTTTGGCTTCTTAGACCAAGATTAGTTAAGTCATCCCCATCAAAAATAACCTCTCCTTCCATAGGTTGAATGAGGCGTAAAAGAGTGCGGGCGAGGGTAGACTTCCCGCAGCCTGATTCCCCAACTAAACCTAGAGTCTCACCTGGATAAACCTGAAAAGAAACGTTATTCACCGCCATCGTATATTTTTTGGTTTTGCCAAACACACCCTTTAAGGGAAAACCAACTCGTAGACCTTTGACCGACATTAAAGGGTCTTGTTTCACAAGCTGTTCTAGTCGAGCTTTTTGTTCGGCTTCAGTAACTACCTGCTCTAATTTTTGAGTAACATCTGTCTGTTTTTCGATAATTTTTAATTCACCTTCAGGGGTAGTAGACACGTCCATAAAATCTACCACCGTTGGTAAGGTTTGTAGACGGCGATCTAAACGAGGACGGCAGGCTAATAAACCCTTGGTGTAAGGATGTTGGGGATTCTGGAACACCGTTTGAATCTCTCCCGTTTCGACTACCTTTCCTCGATACATAACCGCTACCGAATCTACTAGTTCAGCAATTACCCCCAGATCGTGGGTAATAAATATCAAAGTCATACCCCGCTCATCACAGAGACGACGTAGCAGATCCAAAATTGTTGCCTGTACCGTTACGTCCAGTGCCGTTGTGGGTTCATCTGCAATGAGAACGCTAGGGTTACAGGAAATTGCCATAGCGATCGTAACTCGCTGTAGCTGACCTCCAGACAGTTCGTGGGGATAACGCTTGAGCATCGACTGTTTGTACTGGTTAATATAGCCAGATACTTCTTTATCTAGATAATTGGGATGCTCTTTAAGACACTGCTGAGTTAAGATTTCATCGCTGGGTAGAAGCTGAACTTCTTGCAATAAAGCGATCGCCTTGCGCCTAGCATCAGCAGCAGATACTGGTTGATGTAGCAGGATCGCTTCGGTAATTTGAAAGCCAATATCATAAACAGGATTGAGGGCACTCATGGGTTCTTGAAAAATCATGGCGATTTCTCCCCCACGATAGCTGCGACGTTCCGCTGCGTTTACCTGAAGCAGATCGACGGTTGACTTATTTTGAGGCGTGAATAAAATTTCTCCCCGAGTAATTTTGCCAGGAGTAGGCACTAAGCCCATAATCGCCAGGGATGTTACCGACTTACCCGAACCCGATTCGCCGACAATGCCCAACTTTTCCCCTCTATGTAGCTGAAAGGTAAGATCTTCGACCGCAATTACTGGCTTGGTATCGGTCGTAAACTGGACTTGTAGATGGCGAATGTCGAGAACAGGTTCAATCATGTTGCAGATTCAGTCAAGGGTTAACAGAATTTTAACCGATAGCTTAGAAGATTCCCGCTTATCAACACAGTGACCTTCGCCTGACCAAAAATTACTTGCTTCGCACTCATTAATAAATCTTTTGTACGAATAAACGACAGGCTGGTTTTCCCTTTTACCCAGATCGTTATTATGATTCTACGACGGCGGGGCGCTGCCCCAGTGTTTGCTTTGCAAACTAGAATGCGAATGCATTCGCGCTAGTTCTTTAGGGCAAGAAGTCTAAGAATTAGCTTTTCTTCAAACCAGGATTTAACATATCTCCCAAACCTTCGCCGACTAAAGATAAGCCCGTAACTAAACTAGTCATGGCTAATCCTGGAAAAGTAGCAGACCACCAAATTCCTGTGGGCAAGGCATCGAGGGCTAAACGCAAATCATGACCCCATTCTGGGACATCTGGAGGTAATCCTAAGCCGAGAAAGCCCAACCCACCTAGAATCAGAATTGCATCTGCGGCATTGAGTGTAAATAAGACGGGTACACTTTGAATCACGTTAAAGAACAAATAGCGGGTCAAAATTCTGCTGGTAGGTGCGCCCATTGCCTGGGCTGCTTCGATAAATAGTTCGGTTTTAACGCTAGTGGTATGATTGCGGACAATACGATAGTACTGGGGTACATAGGCAATGCTAAGAGCGATCGCTGCATTAATTACACCCTTACCAACGACAAACGCTAGAGTCACGGAAAGCAATAAGCCTGGCAGAGTATAGATCGTGTCCATAAAGAAGATTAAAACCTTATCAACTTTGCCTCCCAAGTAACCGCTAACTAATCCCAAAGGTACGCCGATAACTAGACTGAGAGTCGTTGCTAGCACCACTACTTTTAGCGCAGCTTGCGTCCCAAATAAGGTGCGGGAAAAGACATCATAACCTTGGCGAGTTGTGCCAAACCAATGGCTTGCTCCTGGTGCTTCGTGGATAGGATTAGTTAATCCTGCTGTGGGATCTTGTAGCCAGCCAATATTTTGTAAGACTGGGGCTAAAAAAGCGATCGCGATAAAACTCAGAGTAATCATTAGCCCAATCAGCGTCAGGCTTTGGGATAAAGAGAGAGACAACCTGCGGGGGAGTCTGAT
>JBCBEA010000597.1:0-2939 GCA_038529195.1 Cyanobacteria bacterium J06600_6 | reverse complement strand
ACTTGCTAAATCTAAGCTACAGATATTTAAAGTTTATTTTTTCATGTTATTTTTACGCAGATTCTTTATTAACACTTATTGTAATAAATAGAGTTATCACGGAGATTTTTTTTGCGTTTAGGAAATAAAATTAAATATAAGTTAATCAATTATTTCTCTTAGATAAAATATTAAATGTCTATAGCAAAAGCCAAAATAATTACTGATTCGGGAGATTTAGAGCTTCAATCAAATCACCTGCTCAAGCAGCGATATCCCGAGAGACACTTTCATTACAGCTTCAAAGATTTTTTCTCTTTTCAAACCAATAGCGGGACTATTTGCGACTGGAATGAATCTCGCAATACTTTAGTCAGTGAAAACTTTATTATCGGTTTGATTGCGGGCTTAGAAGAAGAGGTTGGAGATGCTGCGGGAGTGGTAATGTACAACATTGGTCAGAAATGGGGACTTGAGGATGCGCAATTTTTTCGTAGCTGGTTTTTAAAAGAATATGGTTACGAAGATTTTAGCCAGCTTAATTTAATGTATGTTCTCGAAGCCTGGTGGTGGCCGTTTGTTTCTCAAGGTTGGGGAAATTGGGAAGTAGACATGAGCGATCGCCAAAATGGCTTTATGTTTATTAATATTTTTGATTCTGCCGTTGCCAGAACTCTCGGTAACGTTGGCAAGCCTGTCTGCCATCTATATGCCGGGCTGTTTTCGGGTTTCTTCACCAATTTAATTAATAAAGATCTCGGCTGTATTGAACTTCAGTGCTATGCCATGGGCGAAACTTACTGCAAGTTCCTATTGGGCAAAAAAGATCGAATTGATGCAGCTTCTTTTTGGCAGAACGAAGGAGCAACAGTTCGGGATATTAAGAAAAAGTTGGATAACGGGGAGTATCTCAAGTGAGCAATGCCTGGAAATGTCTACCCGTCGGAGAGTTTATCAGTCAGTGTAATTGGGAACAGATAACTCTAGAAATATCAGCTGCTTCTTCAGTAAAACGTCAGCAGTCTTTAGACAACTGGCAATGCTTGACGGCTCAGGACTTCTTTTCTCTCCATAAT
Source organism: Cyanobacteria bacterium J06600_6 (assembly GCA_038529195.1). Taxonomy (GTDB): domain Bacteria; phylum Cyanobacteriota; class Cyanobacteriia; order Cyanobacteriales; family Xenococcaceae; genus Waterburya. Next base: position 1,884 of record JBCBEA010000597.1, on the reverse strand, counting down.
TGGTCTGGTCAGGCAGCGATAATCGACGGCATACAGCAAGAAGGAAGCGCCATCCCTGATTTTAGTCTGACATTGCCTTCCCAGCAGTTTTGGCAATGTTTTAACTGGTCTGGAGAAAAAGCAACTCCGACTCCTGAAAAGGTCGAACAAATAATTAAAGATACAGAACAAGCGATCGCTCAAGTGACTGACTTTAGTCTTAATGACCTCTCCCAGCTATTTTAATTACTCGCCATATCTTTAAATCTTAATTTCTATGATTACTGAAATTGACTCCCAAATTTATCACGCGGAAACGGAATACTTATCGATGACGGATCTAGGCGTGTTTAAAAGCCAAATTTTATATTTGGAGGAACGATTAAAAGTTTATGAACAGCTTCGTTCTCAAGAAACCGAAATTTTCCAATATGTAAGCAACCAGATTGCTCAGGGTTTTCCCGAAGAACCTGAAACTTTAGTCAAGCAGGCGTTAAAGCACTGGATTTTGATTCTCCGTTACTGTGGTCTAGCAATGTTGGCAAACGACTCTCGTATGCTGCAACAGCGAATTTTAGAATGGCTGCCAGAACAGATCGAAGCTCGTCAAACTCAAATGCTAGAAAAACACCTGTACTCCTGTCTACAGAAGCGTTTGAAAAAGCTTTTGGGCAACGAACAGTTTTTTATCCTCCAGCCTTATCTCGAACAGTCGAAAAAAGCCTTGTTGACTAGCTAAATTTTGCTACCAATAAGCATTTCAAGAACCGATCACCATTATTTTAAAAAATATCCGATTAAATCATGATTGACGTTACCGATTTAATTTCCGAATTCAAAATACCAGGTAACTATTTTGCTCCTCAAACCTATGTTCGCGGAGATTTTGAGTCTGGCTTAATTGAAAACCGCCAGGGTAATCGTTTATTGGCTCTGCCAGATACTTTTATTCAGGGTCTTTATCAGGGTTTAAGTTCTGAACTTGGCTCTGCTTCTGGACTAGTGCTGTATAACTGCGGTCGCAAATGGGGCAAAAACTTTTTTCGTCGCTTTAGCGAAGAAGTCAGCAGCTACTACGAGCAACCAGTTGTTGAACTAGAAATGATTGAGTTAATTCAATGCCTTAAACAGTGCTGGAAAGCTCATGGCTGGGGTCTGCTGGAGCCAAACTTTGAGGACTATCAACGAGGATTTTTAACGATTCAGGTGACACATTCAGCTTTTGTTGAAGCGATCGCCGATCCTCAAGAGCCAAGCTGCTTCATTGAGGCTGGCTTGTTAAGCGCCTTTTTTTCGGAGCTATCTGCTACAGAGCTACACTGCGTTCAAACTGAGTGTGAATCTTTAGGAGCGAGTTCCAATTTATTTATTTTGGGTTTAGCTAAACGACTGCAAACAGCAGAAGCAATGGTTGCTCAGGGTCAAAAGCACACTGCTATCATTCAGAGCTTGACGGCAAACTAATTAAAACAAAACTAATCAAAACAAATATTTATCATTCAATTATGGGAGGTCAACGTGGCTAAAACAGTTCGTCTAGATCCTTTTGGCACCGACACAGCGATCGCCACTAACACCAATTTACTGTCGGTGCTGATGTCAAACGATGTCGAAGTTACTCAAGAATGTGGTGGCAGAGGGATCTGTGCTACCTGTCATGTTTATATCAAAGACGGAGAAGACAGCATTTCTCCTGTAACGAAAAGAGAACAGCGCACTCTAGGGTCTATTACCAGCTGTAACGTCAATTCTCGTTTAGCCTGCCAAGCCAGAGTTGTGGGTGAAGGTGTGGTAGTGGAACTGCCCGCAGGGATGTATATCAGTCAAGACGACGACATTGAAGATTTAATCGGTCGTCGAGCGCAGTCGGATATTCTACACCCTCTATCTGGCAAGGTGCTGGTT
>JBCBEA010000596.1:0-2943 GCA_038529195.1 Cyanobacteria bacterium J06600_6 | reverse complement strand
TAATTTACTCCAGCTTAGGGCTTTAATTAGATCTGCTTTTAAACTAATTGGCGTAGTGTCAGCCTGCAACACTTCAAACAGAGCCGTATTTGCTGCTTCCTGCTGCATTCTACCTAAAGCGATCGCTGCTTCATGACAAACTTCAAGATTCAGATCTCGTAATAGAGGCTGGAGATGTTTTACTAGCTGAAATTCTTGGCAAATATCAGCACGAAATCCTAAAGCGATCGTCGCTTCTTTGCGAACTCGACTTGCTCGATCCTGTAAGGCATTAATCAATACAGGAGGAATACGGGGATCGTGAAAGCTGCCTAGAGCATTGATTGCCACCGCCCGTATTTCTGCCTCCTGATGAGCAGCAACGCTTAATAGAGGATCAATAGTTGCAGCAGTGCGAATATAAGATAGAGACTTAACTGCAAGTAGAGAATATTCGGGCTGGGATAACAAATCAATGAGGGAATCGATCGCCCGATCGCCAATATTAATTAAAGTTTTCCCGGCGATCGCAATTAGTTCGTTCTCCGTAGTCGATTGAAGTAGCTGCACCAGAGTTAAGACCACCGACTCTTGTGGAAAACTGCCCAAAATCTGGCAGATAAACCAGCGGACTTCAACCTCTACCTGCTCGTCTCTCAATAGAACACTAAGAGGAATAATAATCTTGCTGCCGAAACGGGGAAATATTTTAGCGATCGCCCACTGATGTTGAAAATCCGCCAGCATCAGCATGTTTAAAGCTAGCTCAAATGCTGTTTGCCAATCTGGGGGATTTAAAAGAAATTTCTTTTTACCACCGCTAATCCTGGTAATAGGTAGCTGTTCGAGCTGTTGACTAACTGCCTGCCAATCCTGCTCTTGTCCCGCTTTGAATCCCTGTTCGAGTATTTCCCCAACCAAAGATGATTGATCTGGAGTCTTTTCTGGTTTAATATAAGTCACGCGATCGCTACTCTCACACTAAAATTGAGTTTCTTAAAACTAGCTGTTAAAAGGTCTAATCTATTTTTATTATTCCTTTATTTTTAGCCCATACTGGTAGCATAGAGCACCAGGCAGTCTTCCCAATGCAGGTTAAGAATTAAATCAATGTGAATATCGCATTGTAGCGAATGATACCTCGCACTCAGATCATATTTTTTTGATGAGCAAAAAACCACAAACCATAGTCGTTAAGATTGGCACATCGAGCTTAACCCAGATCACAGGAAAAATTGCGATCGCTACCATTGCCTCTTTAGTCGAAACCCTCAGCTTATTACGTTCTCAGGGACATCGACTAGTTTTAGTTTCTTCTGGAGCGGTGGGAGTGGGATGTGCGAGATTAAACCTCAGCGAAAGACCCCGCAAAATTGCTCTCAAGCAGGCGGTAGCTGCGGTAGGACAGGGAAGATTAATGCGGATCTATGACGATCTATTTAGTAATTTACAGCAGGCGATCGCCCAGGTATTATTGACCAGAAGGGAACTAGTCGAACGCAACACCTACGTTAATGTTTCGAATACTTTTCAGGAACTATTAGATCTAGGAGTCATTCCAATTGTCAACGAAAACGATACGGTTGCTGTCGATGAGCTAAAATTTGGCGACAATGACACACTCTCAGCTTTAGTTGCTAGTTTAGTTCGCGCGGACTGGCTATTTCTGCTAACCGATGTCGATCGCATGTATTCAGCCGACCCAAAAACTGTTCCCGATGCCCAACCGATCAAGCTAGTCAGTAGTGCTGAGTTTAGCCAGCTTCGGGTAGATGCAGGCAGCAGCGGATCGCAGTGGGGTACGGGAGGTATGGCAACTAAACTAGCAGCAGCGCGTATTGCTACCAGTACGGGGGTGAGAACGGTAATTACCCAGGGTAAACAGCCACAAAATATCATTGAGATCTTGGAGGGTAAAGATATTGGTACGCAGTTTGAACCCCAGCCCCAAACAGATAATGCGCGTAAGCGCTGGATTAGCTATGGTTTGATTCCGATGGGTAAACTATATCTAGATGGCGGTGCAGTTCAAGCCGTAAAATCTCAGGGCAAGTCTTTACTACCTGCGGGCATAATTGCTGTTGAAGGAGATTTTTTCGCCACAGATGCCGTGCAAATATGCGATCGCGCAGGGGTTGAACTAGGAAGAGGTTTGGTTAACTACAGCAGTAGCGAAATCGAGCAGATTAAAGGCTGTCAGTCAGCAGAAATTGCCACAATTTTAGGTTATGACAGTGCCGATACGGTGGTGCATCGTAATAACCTGACGGTCGATGAAGGAAAGTAAATAAACTGTACCTAGTTTGAAACCAGTAGTTTTTAATTTGTCGGCTCTTAGGTAGTAGATAGTAGAAAAGACAAGACATGCTTGTCTGTACGCTAGCTTCTTATTTAGATTAAAACTTCTGTTTTTAATGTGGACGAGGTTTAGCTAGTGTTGCGCTAACTAACATGCGTTTAAATTTAAATCAAAAACATCTCTTAAAAAACTATTATAAATTGGACATTTTTAGTACTGTCTTTAATTGCGATCTTCAAAAAAAATACTTTAGGTATAAATATTTAAAATAAAACCAAAATAAGTAATCTGAATTATATCTTAAATTTCAACTTATACTTTCATATCAAAGTAAACACTGAAACGCAATTTGATACTTAATTAAAAATACCTAAATACAGCCAGATAGTATTATTATTTTTCAATAAAACTAATGGTATACAACTATTGATGTATCGCTCCCACCCTAAAGTTATAAATGATACATATTGATGATTTGAATTACTTTTAGTTGTGACGGCAATCGCTAATGTTAATAGAAATTGAAACTAAAAACAATGTAGAAATTGATATTAAGCATTTTTATTCAAATTAAATGATGAAAATTATTAAAATTTCAAGTTTTATTTTATGTGGATTAATAATCTTCGCATATTTCACGGTAATAAAAAACAAGCCAGATTTGG
>JBCBEA010000595.1:0-2944 GCA_038529195.1 Cyanobacteria bacterium J06600_6 | reverse complement strand
CCAATTTTAATGCGATCGCCAACTCCATAAGAAGATTCGAACAAACCGACGATTCCAGCAATAATGGAGCTAGCATAATCTTTAAAAGCAAAACCAAGAGCTACAGCAACGGTACCAGTTGAGGCTAAGATATTCTCCTTGGAAAGATTGAGAAACAAATTCATCAGGACGATTGTTACAAAAGTGAGAACAATCATACGGACAAAGGGCAAGAACTGTTTAACTCTCAAGCGCCATTCCTTAGCGATTCTTTCCGAGAGCCAGGTTACTAGGCGATCGGATAGTTTCAAGATTAAATAAGCTGCCAAAAGAATCAATAAAGCCTGTAGTAGCTTATCTGCAATTATTTTAGAAACAATTTCTTGAGTAGTTTCGACTGTTTCTTGAGCTGCATCTCCAGCAGATTGAGCTAGCCAAAAATTATGAGTGTTTAAATCAAAAAAGTAATTCATGCGATCGACTCGTGACTGACAGTTAATTGACGATCCTATCTTTTAATAATGAAGTTGTTACCCGCTAATTCTTGCTTAACGCGGGGATAGTGAATCGGGTTTATTTTTATCACCTTATCCTGCTGTTCTACAACTCCTCGGCGACGCAGCAGCTGTATTTGTCCTTGGACGTCAGATTCTAAGTCCCCCAGACTTTTAGCTAACTCAGCTATGGTTAAATCACCATGAAGTAGCAGAGAGTAAAGAAGGTACTGATCTGCGGATTCCAAATCTGGCAGGGTAGGTAGGCTTGGCGTAACAGCAATTAAACTTTTTGGTTTGGCTTTGTCCTCTTGCTTTTCATGATCATCTGCTTCAGGACTGTCTTGGCAGCGAATTGATTTGAGAAATACCTGTGCAGCGACGGTGCCAACTCCTTGAGAAATATCTGCTAAATAATTAAAGTAGCCTGTCTGATTATCAAGGTTGCTATCAAAAATTTGCTGATCGATTCTAGGCTGATTAAATTCTAAATCCAAATCTCTGATAATTGGCTCAAACCAAGACTGTAAATCTTCTGATTCAATCTCAGGCAGTACAAACACTTCGCCACAGTAGGCTTCGATGCCACACACCGAATTAAGATACTGCCAGCCTACCTGACCTGCACCGATAATCCAAAAGCGATTTTTTGAACCATCACACAATAAAGACTGAATATATTCAATACCTTCTAGACCATCAAGGGAACGTAAAAAGCACCAGCTTAAATTAGGAATTACCACAATCTCTAACTCAGATGAACGTTCGTCTTCAGCAGCTGACTGAAGATAATTGTCTAGCTCAGATTTAATATTTTCAATATCTTGGAGTCGGGCAGTAAGGGGTAATAGTCTCAGGGGAATTTGCTTTTCTTCTGCCCATGCTTCTAGAGTTTCAGATAAGATCCGCGACGCGGCGACTACGGGACTACTGAGAACAACCGCAGAATTATTCGTATTGTTAGGATTTCCTTTCCAGACTTTATAAGCCTGTTCTAAAGCAGAAACTATTGCCTGTTGATCGGCAGGATTACTCGGTAAATTCTTGATTCCCGTCACTAGCCGTTGGCGAACCTCGGTAGGCAATTCGACCAAGGATTTTTCAGGTTCTTGAGTTTCTTGGGCATCACGAGTATATCTTGAAAAGATAAAATCACGCCGATCTGCGAGCCAGTGCTTGAAATCTTTGACCGCATTAATCATTAAGTTGAGGACTGAGGGGATTTTTGGCTGCCGTTACCGTTACTATTGCTATTCATCGCTAACTCTTTGACAGAACTACTAATTTTTCGAGGCTGAGGATTACTTTCTTTCGCCGCTGGCCAACCCTCTCTCTGACGAGTGCGATCACCATCTGTCTCTTCTGTTTGATCGTGGAATAAAATTTGTTGAGTTGGGAAGGGTAAATCGATTCCGCCTGCGACTAGCTTTATTGCATAGCTCAGTTAACACTGCATCTTGAGAATCTAGAACTTCGGCACGACGAGGGGGATGGACCCACCAGCGAGCGCGAATATTAATGGTTGAGTCAGCAAGATCTACTACCAGCGCTTCGGGAGGCGGATCGGCAATTGTTTCGGGGTTGTTATTTAATACGTCGAGGATAATTTTTTTAGCTTCGGCAATATTGTCACCATAGCCAATGCCAATGTCATACTGTAAACGACGTTTTTCAAAAGCAGTGTTTACCTTGACGGAGTTAGTAAACAGCTCGGCATTAGGAATCACAATTCTGGTACCGTCATAAGTTCTGATAATGGTGGCACGAGTTTGGATATGTTCTACCGTTCCCTCAAACTCTTTGAAAACAATTTGATCGTTAATGACAAACGGTTCAGTGATCAGGATCAGAATACCAGCCAAGAAATTTTGGAGAATATCGCGGAAGGCAAAACCAACGGCAACACCACTGACTCCTAGCAGCTGGACTAAATCTCCTGGCTTAAAAGAAGGAACAACGATCGCCAAAGAAATAAATGCACCAATCAGGATAATGACTCCCTGAGAAAGCCGTGCCAGAACCAAGCCTAAATTGCGAGACTGTTTCTTGCGAGTCAGATTCTTAATTAACCTGCGGGAAAATTTAGCAACAAACCAAAAGATAATAAAAACAACTATGGCAATCAGTATATTGGGCAGTAATTTAATTGTGCCTTGAGCCATCTGCAACAGCTGCTGCAAAGTGGTTTGTAGAGGGTTTAAAGAATCCATGAAATAATACTTTTTTTAAATATTCATATCTGTCACGTATAGCTAAGGTTAATGTATCTAGCGCAATAGCTAATCTATCTAAAGTCATGACTGAAATCTTTTCTACTTAATTTGTATCTCTATCTCTAGATATATGACTGTTTTAAACAAGAAACTTGCATTCCTCTTAGACCAGGATGAAACCTATTAATAATTAACTATAAAATATCCCCTCAGAAACTTTGTCTGAGAGGAAAATCAGCATATAAAAGCTTATTTGCT
>JBCBEA010000594.1:0-2945 GCA_038529195.1 Cyanobacteria bacterium J06600_6 | reverse complement strand
AGTTCGATCGCTTTTGCTTCGTTTACAGCTTCGCGCAGCAAAAAGGCGGTGGCTGTTCTAGCTGTTCTAACTGCAATTTAAAAGTATTGCGACTAACTACCGTTTCCTCGCGAACCTGTTGATACTTTTTGCTGGCTGCGGAGTAAGGATTTTCTCCCACTAACGAGCTAACCGCACTGTTAAGATCGAAATCATCCGTCTGGCTGGCTTTAAACTCGGCAACATGGAGCACCAAATTAGTTTGGTATAGCTCTAAACGACTTTGAATCTGCGGTTGAGATAGACTGCTTTTTAAGGAAGTTCCAATTTGGACGATCGCTAAAATAGTTAATAAAGCTAAGATTACTCGTTTGATCGACATCAATACTCCCAGACAAAGATACAGTTAACAGTTATTTTTAATAGCTAACTGGCATTATCCCTTGTCCTCGAAACGTAATCAATATTTCCGTGGTTATAAGTTCAGAGTAGGCGATCGTTACCAGAAATAGTCAATTACTTATTATTCATTGCTAATTGCTCAATATCCATTGTTGAACGATACAATACTGAGGTGAAATTTATTGAGAGGATAAAAGGTTGGCTACTCGCGTAATTATCGTTCGTCACGGACAAAGCACCTATAATGCCCAAAAAATAATTCAGGGTCGTTGTGATAAGTCTGTTTTGACTGACAAAGGAATTAGCGATGCCCAACAGGTTGGCAGTGCTTTGAGCGATCTGAAGGTTGACACTTTTTATTGCAGCCCTCTACAGCGTGCAAAACAAACAGCAGAAACGATTCATGGCTATCTCAAAAGTCCTCCAGCTCTCCAGCCTAGCGAACAGCTAATGGAAATTGATCTTCCTCTTTGGGAAGAAATGAAAAAAGAAGATGTCATTGCTAAATTTGCTGATGATTATCACCAGTGGAAAACTAATCCCCATGATTTCAAAATGATCGTCGAGGGAAAGGAGCATTACCCCGTTCGCCTTTTATATCAGCAGGCACAAAAATTTTGGCAACAGGCGATCGCTGCTAACCAGGGAAAAACTATTTTAATTACGGCTCACAACGGCATCAACCGCTGTTTAATTATGAGTGCGATCGGCATGAGCATAGACCGTTACCACTCGATTCAACAGTCAAACTGCTGTATTAGCATTCTCAATTTTACGGGCAGTTTTGGCGATCCAGTTCAGCTAGAATCCCTCAATCAGACTTCCCATCTGGGTTTAGCAATCCCCCCCGTACGCCCTCCCCATTCAGGACCTCGTCTATTATTGGTGCGTCACGGAGAAACAAACTGGAATAAAGAATCTCGTTTTCAGGGCATTCGCGATATTCCGCTCAATGATAATGGGCGATCGCAAGGACGCAAAGCCAGTACTTTTCTCCAAGATGTGGAGATCGATTTTGCTGTGTCTAGCTCAATGATGCGTCCCAAAGAAACCGCCGAAATTATCCTCGAACAGCATCAGGGAGTCGAATTAACTACCACCAGCGAATTAATCGAAATTTGTCATGGTCTGTGGGAAGGGATGTTAGAAACGGAAATTAAGGCTGAATATGCGGAACTCCTCCAGCAGTGGAAGGACAAGCCCGAAACAGTCCAGATGCCTGAGGGCGAAAACTTACAGCAGGTATGGGATCGAGGCGTATCCGCCTGGAATAAAATTGTCGCTGAACATAGCGATACCGATACTCCCAAAACTGGTTTGGTAGTTGCCCACGACGCAATTAACAAAGTAATTATTTGCTATCTGCTCGGTCTAAAACCCGATAATTTCTGGAACATTAAACAAGGTAACTGCTGTGTCAGCGTCATTGATTATCCTCAAGGTGCATCTGGACAGCCTGTACTCCAGGCAATTAACCTCACTGCTCATCTAAGCGACGGTAGCATTATCGATAAGACTGCAGCAGGTGCTTTGTAGTCTGATGGCTTCTGCTATGGTTTATTCTTTGAGATTAGAGAAAAGGTAAAAAGCGATCGCAATTTTAGGACGAAAAGTGACAATTGTTGCTGATGGTTCTTGGTTTTAGTCTGAGGCTGGGTATTTTAAAAATGAAGCTCAGTTGATGATGCCAAATAAATGTTGATGTTTTTTGCCGTACCCATATTGTTTTTGTATGTTGTAGCCATAATATTTTATCGTTTGGCTTATATAATACCTAGGAAAAAGTGGCTAATCTCATATGGGCTATTTTGGGGAATTATTCTCTGTATAGAGATCTATGAAATATTCAAAATAGTTTCAGTTTGGGAAGAAGATTTATCTTTGAGCAGTTTTGTTTTTTTAATAGTTGTATTTTTACTTTGTATCGTCTCCCTCACTGGAGTTGCTAGCAAGAGTATAGTTAATTATTTTATTCACAAAAAAAAGCAGTTAACTTGATATTAGTCCACGCAACAAGCTTTATTTCGGTACATTTCATTACTCCATTACTGATGCTACTCATTGGCTTTTCCCTGAATCTACTCATTGATTTTTGATCGTGTTTCCTCTTTTGTATTAATTTAAAATTTAAGTGCTAATTCTAATTTCTCCTGCCAAAACTCTCGACTTTGAGACCCCTGCGCCGATCTCCCAATTTTCCCAGCCAGATTTTTTAGCCGATACAGCCAAGCTAGTAAAACAGCTAAAGCAACTGTCCGCATCAGAAATTTCCTCGCTGATGAAGATTAGCGATAAGTTAGGGGAGTTAAACAGCGATCGCTTTCAAGCCTGGCAGGCAGATTTTGATGATGCCAATGCCAAACAAGCCTTACTGGCATTCCAGGGTGATGTCTACCAGGGAATGCAGGTTGAAAATTTCCTGCCAGAAGATTTTGAATTTGCTCAATCCCACCTGCGAATACTGTCGGGTTTATATGGAGTACTACGCCCCTTAGATTTAATTCAACCCTATCGTTTAGAAATGGGGACAAAATTAGCTAACGCTAAATTACAAGATTTATCAG
>JBCBEA010000593.1:0-2955 GCA_038529195.1 Cyanobacteria bacterium J06600_6 | reverse complement strand
AACTAAATATAAAAAATATAATTTTTTTTTTAGATCAGTTAAGATTTAATCGAATAATAATTAAAGGTAATTCTAATTACTAGAGTCAAAAAATAATTTCATTAGCCTTGCTCAAAATAATAATCTAGTAACTAATATTCCAGATGAAACCTTGGCTTTTTCCTGATGTGATTTGAGCGTGGCAAGCTAAAAACAAGACATGAAAAAAGATAGATAAAAATCTTAATTTATTTTTAATACTTGGCTTAAAACACGACACGTTACTCTTCCCGATAATTTTCCATTCTTTCTTGGAACTTCCTCAATCTTTCTGCTTCTGCTGGTGACAGAGTTGGTAGTTTGGGAGTGGATTCAGTTTCGGGTAAGGGAGATGATGTAGATTCCTGCTGTTGCTCAGCTTCGAGCTGTTGTTGTCGTGCTTGCTCTCGTTCGAGCTGTTCCTGTTTTGCCTGCTGCTCGGCTTCGAGCTGTTGTTGACGTGCTTGCTCCTGTTTGAGCTGTTCCTGTTTTGCCTGTTCGCGTATTTCCTGTTCTTCACGGCGAGCGCGATCGTATTCTGATCCCTCAACGGTAAAATCAATTTTGACTCGAACCGATGCTACCGAATCGCCAGGAGAACTAAACTGCATCTGTCTAGCTGCCAGCAAAGCCTGACGGTTTACTTGACTGTTGCTATCAGTAGTAACTAATTCGACTCCAATGACGTTGCCATCGCGATCAATAGTTAGTTTAACGCTCGCACTACCTTCTACTCCTGCTAATGTGGTTGGGTATTCTGGTTCGCAGTTATTGATACAGCTAATCTCCTTAAAAGATTCAGTACTGGATTCTGGATTAGGCGGGGTGTTACCTGTTGCTACTGACGAATCTGGTGTACTTAAAGCGCTACTACTTTCAAGATCAGTTTTGTTTGAGGATGGTTTAGCGGTATTCTCAACTGGAGCAGGTACTATTGGCTGACTGGGTGTAGGGGTAGGAGCCGTTAAAACTTTCTTGGGTGTAGTCTGAACTACTGGCTCTGGCTCGACAACTGGTTCTGGCTCGATAACTGGCTCTGGCTCGGCAACTGGTTCTGGTTCAACAATTGGCTCTGGCTCAATAACTGGCTCTGGTTTAACCCGATCAACAATTATTACTTCTATCGGTTTTTCTACTACTTGAGACGATTTAATAGACCAACGTGGAAGAGCATAGGCCAGTAGACCATGAATTACGGTAGAGCTTGCAAAACCAATCAGTAGCAGTTTCTTTAGTTGCTGTTGTTCTTTCTGTCGCTGCTGAATACAGAATGGAGAATTAGACATTACTGCATGGATTTTAGTTGTGAACGGGAAGCAAACTGCCAAGAAGCAGAGAAATAATATTATTGCCGAAAATAATAATGTTTGATTGTCAAAACCTTTTTATGTGGGAATGCTGCATGGCAAAGAATATAGACAGATATTTGCTTGAATTTTCAACTAAAAATAGTTTTTGTTGATTGAGGGCAATATCCTAACGGTTTTACAGTAAGCTCAATTAAGTTATGTATCTTGTAATATTTCAATGTAAATAGTAGCGAGCAAACTAACCTCTCGGCTATAAAAAAATCTAAATTGTTGCATATTTTTACCAATAATTTTCAATAGCGAGATGTGATAGTATTCTTATACTCTGAATACGTTTCAACTTTTCCGATTAAGCTTTTTTTGTTATGCCTATTGATAACCTTTGGACGGCAGGAGGAATAGTCAGCATTCCTTTGCTAGGATTCTCTTTACTGGCGATCGCCTTAATTGTAGAACGAATTGTATTTTGGTGGCGGGTTAAAAACAAACAGCGTCGGATTGTCAAAGAGGTTTTGTCTTTATATCGCAGCGATCGCTTTGCTGCCATAGACAAACTAAAAAAGAATGCTCAACTGCCTATTGCGAGGATTTTCTAAGAAGCGATGGAGTTAGAACAGCCTACACCCGACGAGTTTCGATTAGCTCTAGATAGTGCGGTGCAGGCAGAGATCCCGATCTTACGAAAGTTTGGGACTTGGTTTCAAACAATTATTACTGCCTCTCCCTTATTGGGTTTGTTGGGGACAATTTTAGGTTTAATTCAGTCTTTTTCAGCAATGGATTTGGGTAATGCTGCTGGTTCTAATGCGACAGGGGTTACAGGGGGATTAAGTGAGGCTTTAATTTCTACCGTGATGGGATTAGTGGTAGCTATCTTTACTCTGCTGTTTGCCAATGCTTTTCGGGGGCTATATCTGCGAGAATTAGCGTTTATTCAAGAATATGGCGGTCAATTAGAGCTGCTCAATCGTCGTTTTCATCAGGGGGAAAGAAAATATGCGACCCATAAATGAGGCAGAAGATAGATTTGAAATTAATATTTTGCCGATGATTGACGTTATTTTCTCAATTTTGGCATTTTTTATTATTTCTAGCCTATTTTTAACGCGATCGCAGGGATTACCGGTAGATCTGCCGACGGCACAAACGGCAGAACCCAAACAGTCAGTACAGCTAAACATCACGATTGAAGCCGATGGCAAAATGTTTTTAGATCGTCAGGCGATTGAATTAAATGAGCTGAAGAGTGCATTAACGCAGAAAATTCAGCCTGATTCTGAGTCGGTAGTGATTATCAACGCCGATCAAAAAGTCGAACATGGCGCTGTAGTCAAGGTAATGGATCGTTTACGTCAAGTGCCAGGGGCAAAAATGGCGATCGCCGCAGATCGGGAATAAACTTTCAATTGAGAATTGAGAATTGAGAATTGAGAATTGAGAATTGAGAATAAGGCGATCGCACTAAGAAGCAAGCTTAAACATACAAAGTAACGCTCTCTATAAAATATTTGAAATAATCTCTTTTTGTGGAAAATAAAGGAACGGCAGACTATAGCGTTAGATAAACTGCGAATAGTTAAATTGAGAAAAATCAGACGATTTAAATTTTTATAGCTTATTAAAATAT
>JBCBEA010000592.1:0-2965 GCA_038529195.1 Cyanobacteria bacterium J06600_6 | reverse complement strand
CATCTTATTGGTATAATTACGCAATAAGCTGGGATATTGTTGAGGTCTATGAGTTGCTAATATTTCCTATTAAGTATTTTATGTCTTATGCCGATAAATAATCTTTGGACAGCAGGAGGAATGGTAAGCATTCCCTTGTTGATATTTTCCTTATTAGCGATCGCCCTAATCATCGAGCGCATAGTTTTTTGGTTGCGGGTCAAAAATAAGCAACGACAAATTGTTAAAGAGGTTTTGTCTTTATATAGAAGCGATCGCTTTGCCGCAATTTCTAAATTAAAAAAGAATGCTCAACTGCCTATTGCTCGTATCTTTCTTGAGGCAATGGAATTAGAACAGCCTACTCCGCAGGAGTTTCGTTTGGCATTAGACAGTGCGGTACAGGCAGAAATCCCCGTTTTAAGAAAGTTTGGTACTTGGTTTCAGACAATTATTACCGCTTCGCCGCTGTTGGGGTTATTGGGTACAATTTTGGGTTTGATTCAATCTTTTGCAGCGATGGATTTGGGCAATGCTGCGGCTGCAAATACTACGGTCGTTACTGGGGGCTTAAGTGAAGCTTTGGTTTCTACGGTAATGGGACTAGTAGTAGCAATTTTTACCCTGCTATTTGCCAATAGCTTCCGTGGTTTATATCTGCGGGAATTAGCATTTATTCAAGAATGTGGCGGTCAATTAGAATTGCTCAATCGACGTTTTCATCAGGGAGTAAGGGAATATGCGACCCATCAATGAAGCTGAAGATACCTTTGAAATCAATCTCTTGCCAATGATTGATGTTATCTTTTCAATTTTGGCGTTTTTTATTATCTCAACGCTGTTTTTAACGCGATCACAAGGATTACCTGTAGATTTGCCCTCGGCACAAACGGCAGAACCCGAACAGTCGGTACAGCTAAATATTACTATCGAATCTGATGGCAAGATGTTTTTAGATCGTCAGCCGATTGAGCTAGATAGCTTAAAAGCTGCATTGACCGAAAAGATTAATCCTGATTCCGAGTCGGTAGTAATTATTAACGCCGATGAAAAAGTCGAACACGGCACTGTAGTTAAGGTCATGGATCGTCTGCGCCAAGTTCCAGGGGCAAAAATGGCGATCGCAGCAGATAAAGAATAAAAAGCGCTTTGAACAACGGGAGGATAGCTATTGATGCTGATTTGATGAAGATTGATTTTGCTGTTGAAGTTTGTCTTAACCTCGATCTTTAAATAATTTCCTGCAACCATGACCACAGAATCAAAACAGCAAGGCAAGAACCCTCAGCAATTTCAAAAATTAGTTTTTGTAGGAGGAAAACAAACAGATCAGCAAGCTTCTACCCACAGGCATCTAAGTTCATTACGAGGCGATCGTTTTTGGCTTTGTGATGCTCAAATTAGCGATCGCCTTAAAATCGCGAAAATTAAAACCGATAGAAATACTCGAAAATATTTGCATCAGCTTGGATTTAGATCGGGGATAGAGATTGAGGTAGTTAGCAAAGCAGTTTCAGGTTCGATAATTGTCAAAATTAACGCTCAACATCTAAGTTTAGGAAGAGCAATTACACAACTGGTAATTGTACGCTCGGCAAAATGAAAGTTATGAAGTCTAAGATCGATATAAAAGAGCTAACTATTGGCTCTCAGGCGACTATAGTTGGTTACAAAACTGCTTACGGCGGATATGTGGGTAAACTACTATCCAAAGGTTTGACAGTAGGCAAAACTCTGATAATTGTAAGTTTTAGTCAATCAGAAGACATGATTGAGATTTTGGTAGAAAAACAGCTAATTTCGCTCTCAAAACCTGAAGCTGATGCCCTACTTCTAACCACGCTTGAGAAAGACTGATTTGGAGAATTAACTTCTGCCTCCTGCCTTTTGCCTTTATGCGAAGCGGTATCCTTTAGGGCTGCCTTCTGCCTGCTGCCTTCTGCCTGCTGCCTTCTGCCTTCTGCCTTCTGCCTTACTCCACCGATGACATAACTATTTAACAGGACATGACTATTTATTATGCTGGCAATTAAAGGCTTAAATAAGACCTACTCTAACGGTATTAAAGCGATCGCTAATGTATCTCTACAGATAGATCGAGGTATTTTTGGTTTGCTAGGAGCTAATGGTGCGGGAAAGTCAAGCCTAATGCGTACCTTAGCGACTTTACAGGATGCTGATTCGGGAGAAATTGAGCTTGATGGCGTAGATATACTCAAGAATCCTAGCCAGGCGAGAACTATGTTAGGTTATTTGCCTCAAGACTTTGGCGTGTATCCGCAGGTTTCTGCTGAAGACTTATTAAATCAACTGGCTGTATTTAAAGGTTTTACTAATACCAAGCAGCGTAAAGAAATAGTCGGTAATCAGCTACAGCTAGTTAATCTTTACGCACAAAGAAAACAAAAGCTGGGTACATTTTCGGGAGGAATGCGTCAACGGTTTGGTATTGCTCAAGCTTTACTCGGCTCGCCCAAACTAATTATCGTCGATGAACCCACCGCAGGATTAGATCCCACTGAGAGAATTAGATTTCAGAATTTACTGGCGGAAATAAGTCGCGATCGCGTGTTGTTACTTTCAACTCACATAGTAGAAGATGTCGCCGATCTATGTCCTCAAATAGCAATTATGAATCGAGGCAGAATTATTAATTCTGGTAGTCCGCGATCGCTGGTTGCCGAGCTACACGGAAAAGTTTGGACAAAAATAGTCGGTTCAGAGCAAGAATTATCAGCAGATTGGACAGTAATTACCTCCAGAATGCGCCAGGGAGCTAGATGGGTTAGAGTTTTGAGCAATTATGCCCCAGATACTAGCTTTGAGGCAGCAGAACCCGATTTAAACGATGTTTACTTTACCGCCATGTTAGATGGACTAAAACCAAAAGCGATCGCATCTTGAACTTAAGCGGAGGGAGCAGGGGAGCCAGTCCCACGGGATACCGCTACGCATAGGGAAGCGGAGGAAGCAGGGGAGCCAGGGG
>JBCBEA010000591.1:0-2970 GCA_038529195.1 Cyanobacteria bacterium J06600_6 | reverse complement strand
GCATGGTCAAGCGGGAGATCCAAAAGTTACTTACTCCTGGAACCTTAACCGATGATGGGATGCTGCAGGCACGTAAAAATAACTTTCTAGCTGCAATTGTCGTCGCGGGAGAACATTGGGGTTTAGCCTATGCCGATATTTCTACGGGAGAATTTTTTACTTCCCAGTCGAATGAACTTTCAGCTTTAACTTTAGAACTGCTGCGTTTACAGCCTTCAGAAGTATTAATTCCTGCTAATGCCCCGGATATAACTGGTTTACTGCGACCTAGAGAGAAATCCGAATATTTAGCCGATTATTTGCCCGATAGCTTTTGCTATTCCTTGCGATCGCAACAGCCATTTACTTTAGTAGAAGCTAGCCAACGACTTAAGGATACTTTCAACGTCAGCTCCCTCGAAGGTATGGGTTGTGCAGACATTCCGTTAGGAGTAAGAGCAGCAGGAGGACTATTAGAATATGTTGAGGATACCCAAAAAGCTTATCAGGTGCCGTTACAGCCACTACGCACCTATAGCCTTGCAGACTATCTCATTCTCGACCACCAAACTCGTCGTAACCTAGAAATTACCCAGACTATTCGCGACAATACGTTTCACAGTTCCCTACTCTGGGCATTGGATCGCACCAGTACGGCGATGGGAGGCAGAGCATTACGTCGCTGGGTATTGCAACCTCTAATTGATATTAAGGGTATCCAAGCTAGACAGGAAACAATTAAAGAACTGGTAGACAATACTTCTATGCGTCAGGATTTGCGCTCAATGCTGCGTAAAATCTATGATATCGAACGTTTATCAGGCCGGGTCGGGTCGGGTACGGCAAATGCGCGAGATTTGCTGGCTTTAGCGGAGTCTTTAATCAAATTAACCGATTTATCGGCGATCGCATCATATGGCAACGCACCCTTCCTTAAAGCCCTGCATAAAATTCCTCCAGAGCTGGAGGAGTTGGGGGTATATGTATCCGAGCGTTTGGTAGACGCACCTCCTATCTTGCTTAAAGAGGGAGGCATTATCAAAGATGGGGTAGATTCTCGCCTCGATGAAATTCGTCAGCGATTGGAAGACGATAAGCAATGGCTGACCAACTTAGAAGTAACAGAAAGAGAACGTGTTGGCGTAGCTAACATTAAGGTGGGCTATAACAAAACCTTTGGCTACTACATCAGTATGCCACGTTCCAAATCTAGTCTTGCTCCCGATAACTACAAGCGTAAGCAAACTTTAACCAACGAAGAAAGATATATTACCTCAGAGTTAAAAGAGCGTGAAACTAGAATTCTGACGGCGAAAGATGACCTCAGCAGCCTCGAATACGATATTTTCACTGAGTTAAGAAATACTGTTGCCGAAAAAGCCCAAGAAATACGTAGTATCTCTAAAGCCGTAGCTGCGATCGATGTTTTGGCAGGATTAGCGGAAGTGGCAGTCTATCAAAACTACTGCTGTCCCGAAATAGTTAAGGGCAGAGAAATTAATATTGTCGATGGTAGACATCCCGTAGTCGAGCAGTCTCTGGGCGAGGGTTTCTTTGTGCCTAATTCAGCCCAAATGGGTAGTCAAGATTTAGACCTCTCCCCTAACCCCTCTCCTGAGAAGAAAGGGGAACAAGAAATTGCGCCCGATTTAATTATTCTGACAGGACCTAATGCTAGTGGGAAAAGCTGCTATATTCGTCAGATTGGTTTAATCCAGCTTATTGCTCAGATCGGTAGTTTCGTGCCAGCGACTGAGGCAAAGTTAGCAATTTGCGATCGCATTTTTACCCGCGTTGGGGCAGTGGACGATTTGGCTACGGGTCAATCTACCTTTATGGTAGAGATGAACGAGACGGCAAATATCCTTAATCACGCTACCCCCAAATCTTTAATTTTGTTAGACGAGATTGGCAGGGGAACAGCCACTTTTGACGGACTTTCAATTGCCTGGGCGGTGGCAGAATACTTAGCTACAGATATCCAAGGAAGAACCATCTTTGCCACTCACTATCACGAACTAAACGAACTGGCTTCCATTCTGACTAACGTTGCTAACTACCAAGTAACGGTTAAAGAAATGGCAGATAAGATTATCTTTTTGCATCGAGTCTGTGCGGGTGGCGCGAGTAAATCCTACGGTATCGAAGCAGGAAGACTAGCAGGTTTACCTAGTTCTGTGATTTCTAGAGCCAGACAGGTAATGGGGCAAATAGAGAAGCATAGTAAGATTGCCCTGGGTTTACGTGAAGGAATCGAACAAATACAGCCGACTAAAGATGCAGAAGGCAATTCTACCCACCAGCTTGATATTTTTGAGGATTAGATGAAAGCAGAAGGCAGAAGTTCAAAATAATATTTAAAAACTGTAGTTAATTGTAACTCAATTATCTGTTTTGAAATTTTCAAATTAGGTTTCTTTAAATGCTTAAAGAACTTATCAAAGCTCTTGAAAATTTATGCGATTGCAACTATGAAGAGCTAGCTTTGATGAAATAACAGTCTCCTGAAGACATAAAACAAGATGAATTAAATTACTTATTTAATTATTTTTTACCTCTGTTATCTATACAGGATAATGTCTATACCGAAACAAAAAATACCATAAACAGTAATAAAGGAGAACACAATAAAAAAATAAAGTTTAATATAATGCCAATCGTATTAGTAATACGACACCTATGATTTGATATATGTCTAAAGCCTGCAATTATTCCCAAAACACTAATTAATGGAAACAAACTCCATACATAAAAACAGAATTCAGATATTGTTCTAGTAATTGTCTTAGCTTCCGTTTCATTAAAAAGTGAAATTAAAAAAGCAAATCCTACAATCCAAACTCCAAAACACAGTATAGGGAAGAGTAAAACCGCCTCTTGATATTTTAATAAGTTATTGAACTTGCTTTTCATAAATACTACTATCAGATTAATTATGTTGAATTAAGAGAAGGTAAACACAATATATTAATAACCACAAAAGATAAAAAT
>JBCBEA010000590.1:0-2976 GCA_038529195.1 Cyanobacteria bacterium J06600_6 | reverse complement strand
CTTTTTTGGTCGTACAGCAGAAATCGATACTCTGCGCCAATGGTCGTTACAAGAACTATCTAACCTAATCGTTATTTTGGGTATGGGGGGAATTGGTAAAACCCATCTGGCAGCTAAGTTAATTCAAGAGGTCAAAGATAATTACGACTATATCTTCTGGCGCTCTCTTACCTATAACGCTGACTATGAGCAGTTTATGATTGAGCTGCTCACCTTCCTTAGTCCAGATTCTAATAGCTATCTGCCGACTAGCGATCGCGAGCAGCTGGATTTGCTAATTCATCTTTTACGTCACAACCGCTGCCTGATCGTTCTCGATAATCTAGAAACCGTTTTGGCTTATTACCAGATTGGCAGTAGCTATCGGGCTGGCTATGAAAAATATAGTAAGCTGCTGCAAATAATTGGTCAATGCAACCATCGTAGTCTCTTGATGATTACTAGCCGAGAAAAGCCCAGGGAAATTAATGTCAGACAAGATCTGAAGGTTCACTGCTACTACCTATCGGGTTTAGATGCTAATGCGGGCAGACAGCTATTGCGCAGTAATGGCTGTACCTGGAGTTCGGAAACTGACTGTGACTACTTCCTGACTCAGTATGCGGGCAATCCTCTAGCGTTAAAAATTGCTTCTAGTACCGTTCAATATCTCTTTGAGGGCGATTTGAGTGATTTTATTGCCCAAGAAACTTTTGTTTTGTCGGGAATCAGTACTCTCCTCGCTCAGCAGATTGATCGCCTGTCTGACTGCTGTAAAACGATTGTTTATTGGTTGGCTATTCTGGTCAACCCCGCCTCGTTTAAATACATCAAGCACTGTTGCTATCCTGTGATCACCAACCAGGATTTAATTGAAAGTCTAGAAACGCTACTGCGTCGGGGCATCATTGAAAAAAACGGTACAGTTTATCAATTGCAGCCGATGATTCAGGAATATCTCACAGAACAAATGATTGATATTTGTCATCAGGAAATTCTGGCGGGAGAATTGGTCTTCCTTAATGCTCATGCTCTAAAACGGATCGATAGTGAAGAATATGTCGAAGCATATCAGGTCGAATTTATCCTGAAGCCCCTGCTCGATAAATGTTTAGACAGCTTTAATGGTAAACATAATTTAGTTGCTCAACTCGATCGCATTACCCATCATTTACAGACTCACAATACTCTCAATCCTGGCTATGCCGTGGGTAACATTATCAATCTCCTGTGTCAGTTAAAGGTCAACTTTGCTCACAAAGATTTTTCTAACCTGATTGTCTGGCAGGCAGACTTGAGAAAAGTCGATTTGCATCAGGTTAATTTCTCCGGCAGTGATTTGGGTAATTCCGTTTTTTCGGAACAGCTAACTAATATTTTATCTCTAGATTTTAGCCCCGATGGTAAAACTCTAGCTGCAGGAGACTCTAGTGGACAGGTAAAGCTGTGGTCGATTCCAGAACAAAGACTAAAACAAATTTATACTTATCACGTTGGCTGGATTTTTGCTCTAGCGTTTAGTCCCGATGGTCGTTTCTTAGCGAGTGGCAGCAGCGATCGCACTGTGGTTATTTGGGATGTTCAGCGTAACTGCTTGGTACGTAAACTGGACGGACACGGTCAGAGAATTAGGTGCGTTGTCTTTAGTCCCTGTGGCAAAATTCTCGCTTCTAGCAGTAGCGACCATAAAATTAAGCTGTGGTCGGTAGCTACGGGTAAATGTTTGCAAACTCTAAGCGGACATACAAATCATGTCTGGTCTTTGGCATTTAACTCTGATGGCTCTATTCTTGCCAGCGGTAGTGAGGATCGGACGATCGCTCTGTGGTCGGTAGATACAGGAAAACGTCTGAGCAGCTTTATTGCCCATCAAAAATGGATTCGCTCGATCGCTTTTCATCCCCAAGCCAATATTTTAGTCAGTGGTGGTGGTGATGCAGCAATCAAACTTTGGGATTTAGATCGGGGTGAATGTATCAAAAGTTTTACAGGACACACTCAAAGAATTCGCAGTCTAGCCTTTAGTCCTAATGGTCAAACTATTGCTAGCGGTAGTGGGGACAATACCATTCGATTCTGGAATTATCAAACAGGTGAATGCGAACGAGTGCTGCACGGACACAGCAGTCGATTAACCGCCCTGTCTTTTAGCCCCAATGGAGAAATATTAGCTAGTGGTGGGGAAGATAAAAGTATTCGTCTCTGGCACTTTCCAACAGGAAAGATCATGCAAACCTGGCAGGGTTATAGTAGCTGGTTTCAATCAGTCGGATTTAGTCCCGATGGTCAAAAGTTGATTAGCGGTAGTGAAAATCATCAGATTGAAGTTTGGGATCTCAATCAAGATCGCACCAACCCTCGCCTCAAGCTGGTGGGACACCAAGGCTGGGTCTGTCAGGTAGCATTTAGTCCCCAGCAGGATAAAATTGTTAGCTGTAGCAGCGATCGCACAATTAAACTTTGGAATGCGGATACGGGTAAATGTCTCCAAACCTTGAGGGGTCATTCTCACTGGATTCGCAGCGTCGCGTTTAGTCCCAGTGGCAAAATGTTAGTCAGCGGTGGTGGCGATAACGTTGTTAGGATTTGGGATACCGAGAAGGCAGAGTGCCAACAGTCTCTATTTGGTCATCAAGGCTGGATCTGGAGTGTGGCATTTAGTCCCGATGAAACGCTAGTTGCTAGTGGAAGTGAAGATCAAACAATTTGCCTCTGGAATACAGCCGAACAAAAACTAGAAAAGATTCTAAAGGGTCATACAAGCTGGGTACAGTCGGTAGTCTTTAGTCCTGATGGTCAAACCATCGCCAGCGGTAGTTGCGATCGCACGGTCAAACTCTGGTCGGTAACTACAGGAGAATGCTTACAGACATTTAGCGGTCATGCAAGCTGGGTACAGTCGGTAGCCTTTAGTCCTGATGGTCAAACCATCGCTAGCGGTAGTTGCGATCGCACGGTCAAACTCTGGTCGGTAACTACAGGAGAATGCTTACAGAC
>JBCBEA010000589.1:0-2979 GCA_038529195.1 Cyanobacteria bacterium J06600_6 | reverse complement strand
TCTTGTTTTTTATGAGCTAAGAAAATATCTCAAGCTAGCTAAAGATGCGAACCCCAATATTCTCGAACTGCTGTTTGAATCTCCCGAATTCTATGAATATATTCATCCTGTTGGGCAAACGCTACTGGAAAACAGGAATATTTTCTTGAGTAAAAAGATTAAATATAGCTATTCTGGCTATGCCTATGCTCAAATTCGTAAAATTAAAAGTCACCGTAAATGGCTATTAGATCCGCCGACTAAAAAACCCGTTGCGGAAGATTATGGCTTGACCGATAGTTCCGCACTAGATAAATCCGAGGAAAAAGCTTTTATCACTTTTCTCTGGATGCTGATTAAGGATCGCATCGAATATATCGAAGAGCAGCAAGAACTATATAACCTAATTAGCGATCGCATTGATTTTAAAGGCGTAATTAACAATAATCAGTTACCCCAAGAATTTTATCCCTATCTACAAAACCTGACCAAAGCGAACGATCGCTATATGGATCTGCTGCGCCGCACTCAGGAATATCGCAAGGATCTGCATTACTGGAAAAGCTACCAATCCTGGCTCAAAAACCGCAATCAAAGTCGGGCAAGATTAGAAGCAAAGTGCGGTTTCGATTCAAAGCATGCAGCGCACTGTATTCGTTTAGTCAGTATGGGTAACGAGATTCTAACTACTGGCAAAGTAAATGTCGATCGCCGTGGCATAGATGCCGACAAACTTCTAGAGATTCGCCTGGGTAACCTCGACTACGAAACAGTCTTAGCCGAAGCCGAAGAATTATTTGCGCGACTTGATCGTAGCTATGAAATCTCAGAATTACCCTATAAGGTTGATGACAATCAAATCAACGAACTAGCGATCGCTCTCGTAGAAGAATTTGGCTGGGAATAATAAATACAGTCATTCTTGGATAAGTAGAAAACAAAGCTATTGAATTGTCCATCCGATAAACAACTCAATTCAGGTTTTCTACTAAAAACTCAGTTGTTTCCTGCCAGGCTGCTTCAGCTGCTTCGGCGACATAGTTTTGCCCAGAAGGATTGGCAAAGGCGTGTCCAGCTCCATCATAGATATAAAATTCCGCGTCTTTGTCTAGTTCGTTGAGTAGGGATTCTAAATTTTTCACTGTCTTTACAGGAATAGAACTATCTTCCGCTCCAAATATTCCTAAAATTGGCATTTCTAGAGTTGCTAATTCTTCGGAGGTAGCTTCTCCTACCTGTCCACCATAGTAAATCACTGCTGCGTCTAGTTCTTGAGGAAACAATAAAGCAGTTTCTAACGACCAACTACCGCCAAAACACCAGCCAATCGAGGCGATCGCCGGGGCTTGCTTTTCTTCGGTGAGATATTTATAGGCTTTGGTAATATTGGCTTCTGCAACCAAAGGATTATTAGCTACTTCTTTTACTAGCTGGCTAGCCACTTCGGGAGTTTCGGCGATCTGACCGTTATACAAATCTACTGCTAATACCTGATAACCTTCCCCAGCTAGTCTACGAGACATGGCTTCGATGTTTTCGTTGAGTCCCCACCATTCGTGAATAGCGATAATTGCTGGTAAGGGTTCGAGTGCGTTTTCAGGATAGGCATAGTAACCGTTGACCGCTTCTCCGTCGATAGTTATATATTCCACCGACTCGGTAACTACGGGGACTTTTGGTTCAACTAAAGCGATCGCTGTCGGACTAGGATAATCATGACGATGAGCAGCTAGCAAAGCTGAAGATTGTGGTTTAAATAAAGATATTCCAAGGCTGAAAAATAAAGCCACCATAAACGCAGCAGCTAGAAATAATTTGTATTGGTTTACTCGTTTCATAGTTTGAGACTTTATGGAATTGATAACAATCATAAATGAGTGTGTAACATCAGTTAAATAAGAACTACACAAAAAACAGAAAAGCTAACAATGGCGCTCAAAGCTTATATCCTCTAGCCTGTGCCCTCTACTCAGAAAACTGATGTAAAAATTAACCATAGCAACTATGACACCCCTGCATAAACAAATAATTCTCAGCGTATTGAGTAAATGTCGAGAAGAATCAAACATTTACCACAACGAAACCTAGCAGTTGAGGATGAGAAACATGGTTATTGCAGCACCCGCACTAAACTTTAAGCCTAAGCAGGCTACCTTACCCGTCAAAAGTTTCTTACAGCGACTACTATTAGTCACCGACGGCAGGATCACCGATATTGTTCAGGCTTATTCAGGAGAGACGGTAGAAGCGGTTAAAATCCATCAAAAGCTGATTGCTTCTAACTCTCGTTTTTCGCCGCTTAAATTAGACCGTAAGTATCAACTGTTGGATCGCTCAATTGTGCTTCAGGGTTCACAAACAAAAACTAATTATCTCTACGCCGATTCCCAAATTGTTTTAGATCGTCTTGAGACGGAAATGCGGGATGAGTTGATTTTTAGCCGTCAACCCATCGGCAAACTGCTACGGGAAAACAAAGTCGAGACTTACCGAGAAATCTTGGACTGCGGAATTGAACCAGCAGGCTTATTGGGACAGCATTTTCAGATTGAGCCTCAGGCTGAACTGATCTATCGCACCTATCTGGTTCTAATTGATGGTTTGCCCGTCATGAAAATCACCGAAAAGTTCCCGACCACCAACTTTATTGATTAGATTGGCTCCCTATTTATATTTTGTCGCCAGACCATAACAGACGCTTCACTACTAATAAAAAATCTATCTCACACACTACAAATTAAGCATAACTATGACAATTCAAGCAGTAAATACCAAAGTTTGTATCATCGGTGCGGGTCCTGCAGGATTGATAATTGCCAATATCTTAAATAAATATGGCGTTCCCTGTATTGTTATCGAAAAGTATTCGCAAACAGAGATATATGCTCGTTCCCGCGCTGGTTTAGTAGATTATAAGACTGTTTCCATTTTGCAAGAACATGGTTTGGGCGATCGCCTGTTGAGAGTTGGCACACCCCACGGTAAGTGTGAATTTCGGAC
>JBCBEA010000588.1:0-2987 GCA_038529195.1 Cyanobacteria bacterium J06600_6 | reverse complement strand
GCAGCAGAGGGCTCGTCTAGCAAGAGTAAATCAGGCTCTAGCATCAAAGCTTTACCCATAGCTAGCATCTGTCGTTCTCCTCCTGATAAAGTTCCCGCTTTTTGGCGACGACGAGAACCCAATTTAGGAAACATGGTATAGATCTTCTGCTTCAGGCGATCGGGAGAGCCACTGAGAATAAAAGCCCCCATTTCTAGATTTTCCTCCACCGACAGTGAGGCAAACACATTAGTTATCTGTGGCACATAGCACATACCCCGGCGCACAATTTTGTCAGATTTCAGTCCAGCAATATTTTTTCCTTTAAAAATAATTTTTCCCTGTTGGGGAGTGAGCAACCCAAAAATAGCCTTAGCCAAAGTTGACTTTCCCGCGCCATTTGGTCCGATTACTGCCACTAATTCTCCAGGGGCAACGCGAAAATTGATGCCCTGCAAAATATTCAGACCTTTGACGTATCCTGCATGGACATTTTCGACTGCGAGAAGATTTGTACTCATGTATTTTTACCAGCGCTATCACTACTTTTGTAAAGGAAATTAGCTTCCCTAGAGTAACAAATGTAAATCTTGTGTGAAGTTGCTGACTTTACTACTAGTTTGATTTGCGGTGATTAGATCGTTTTTTTAAACTAAAGTACAGGCAAATTGCTGCTATCGTCATCGAAATTACCAAACAAATATATTTAATCTGACTTCTTTTGTGAGCAAAGCAAATCGACTATTACATATTTACCGAACTATAGACATATATAATATGTATGCAAGATACTAGCCTACAGGTAGCCAGCAGTTTTAGATTTACAAGAGGTTTATAGATCGAATGAAAACTAAATTTTTCCCCATATTACTCGCCACAGGAGTTGCTGCTTTTGCTACTCCAGCCATGACCAACGCTACAGAAACAGATTCCAACCAGCTAAGTTTTTCCTGTCAAACGATTGACGGGGTTGCGACAACTGTTGCTCAGTCAACAGCAGCAGATGCTCAGATTCCTATTTTTCACTGGAAACCAGAAATTTTAGCCAATAGAACATCTGATAGCCCCAAAGAGCTTTGTAATGATGTGGCACAAAAGCTTGAAGCTATTTCTGTAGACTACGATCTCTCCAATATTAATTTTATTGGCACGACGATTATTCCTGATGGCGACATTCCCACTATCTGTGCCAATACTGGTGGACCTCAGTGCAGCAAGGTCTTGTTTAGCTTGAACAAAACTGATGAGAAGGCGTCTGTTGTAGCGGGAAATGTGGTTGATGCTATTTTGGCTCAGAATTTACAGCCTCAAAAAACTGTTTTAACCACTCGGGGAGTACAGTCAATTTCCTATCAAGTCGATTTTTGGAGCCTATTAGGACTCAAATTTTCGAACAAATACTAATAGATAAGCTATTGATTTGCCAAAAATATCTGAGTAGCCCAGACTTTAACTCAATTTCTGCTTGACCTTTTTTAACAGGGTAGAAGTTGGCGGATAGTCTGGGTTGATTTTAAGAGATTCTTCGCAGTGTGCTTTAGCATCCTGATATTGTTGCTGGTCATATAAAGCGCGACAAAGCTGAGTCCAAGCAAGGAAGTAATCGGGCTTAATTCTTAATACTTCTCTAGTCGCATTTTCCGCTTCTTTTGACTGATTTAGTTTTAACAATACTTGCCCTTTATTAAACCAACCACGATAAAAATCAGCGTCAACGGCGATCGCTTTATTATATTCTTCTAAAGCCTGTTCGTACTGTTTGGAATCAAACCGAGCTAAACCCTTACAGTTCCAAGCTTCAGCAAAGTTTGGCTCGACAATTGTAGCTTGTTTGCAGGAAGAGAATCTTTCTAAATCTCGACCCAGTTTGCCCTGGGCAAAACCACGATTGGTCAAAGCTTGAGCAAAATCGCTGCGATGAGCCAGGGCTTTATCAAAGGCTGAAATTGCTGTTTCATATTCTCCAGCTTGAATTAAGGCATTGCCCTCATTATAAAATTTTAGAGCCTGGACGGCCTTCCAGATTCGGGGAGTCAGGAACAACAATCCCAAACTCAAAGGGAGTACCACAAATAGCAGCAACCTTTTGGAAACTGATGTCTTCGCTACGGGTAGATTAGGATTATTGGGCACGGGAATCGCCTTCGGTTGCCCTGAGTTTTCAGAGCCCCGATCCTGAGGATTGCGAAGGTCTTCTAAGGCTTCGCTAGCATTTTTATAACGCCGTACAAAATCGTTACGCACCATTTTATCTAGTACGCGCGCTAAATCTTCGCTACAGTCGGGGGCGTAATCTCGCCATTTAATTTCTCCCGTATCGCGATCGCGGGGCAGCTGATCGGGATGAGAACCAGTAATAGCCTGAACCGCAGTCATTCCCAGAGCATAAATATCGCTGTTAAAGCGTGGGTCTCCTCGCTGCTGTTCGCTTGCCATATAGCCTGGCGTGCCAATGGCGACAGTAAGAACATTTCCCTGACCCTCAGTTAAGGTCATATTGGTGATTTCCTTAACTGCGCCAAAGTCAATCAAAAATATTTTGCCATCACTTTCACGACGAATTAAATTTGAAGGTTTGATATCGCGATGGATAACGTTATTTTGATGCACAAAAGAAAGAATTTTTAGTACATCGATTAAAAGCCTTTTAACTTTGGCTTCTTGCCATACTTTCCCTGGCACAATTTCCGCATGGCTTAGATCTTTGCCAGCAATATATTCTTGAACTAGGTAAAACTCTTTTTCTACCTCAAGGTGAGCTAACAGACGAGGAATTTGTCGATGACCATTGAGTTTATAAAGTACCTTGGCTTCGTTATCAAAAAGTCTCCTGGCGGTTTCTAAAACGAATTCCTCGTTCGATTGAGGCTGCAGTTTTTTAACTACGCAACGAGGAGGAGGATCTCCTGGAAGGTGAGTATCCTCGGCTACATAGGTTTCACAGAAACCTGTTGTTCTCAGGCAATCGATAACCCGATAGCGCCCTCCTATTAGCTCATCAGACATAA
>JBCBEA010000587.1:0-2991 GCA_038529195.1 Cyanobacteria bacterium J06600_6 | reverse complement strand
ATTCAGACAACCAGAAGCAAAATGAAAAAGACTTTGGGTAATCTTTATGGGTCAAGAACTTGGGTAGAATATGGGTTTAGACAATGCAAACAAGAGCTGGGATGGACTGATTATCGATTTACCAATTTTGCCGAAATCAACAAATGGTGGGAAATAATTTTTTCAGCCTATTGGATGGTTAGTTCCTACTCCCAAGCCGTCTCTATTTTGAATCCTTCTAACCCTCCTCAATTTAAAAAGTCAACCTTTGATTTTGGTCTTCATCAACAATGGTCAGTCGAAACAGGATGGAAAGCGACTTTAAACAACTTTCGTCTGATAATTCAACCAACTATTTTGTTGTGGATGATTTCTCCTTGGTTAGAGGTTTTTCCTAACCGTTCTTTGTTGCTTGGTTTTCATCGGCTTATCACTATTATGAACCAATTTTCTTTCCCATTCCCCGATGGCTAAATTCTGTTTATTCTACTCCTTAATCTCGGAAACTGACAGAAGCGGGATATGCTCGATCTAGATAAAAGTATTTAATATCTGATGTCTCCCAAAAAAATAGTTAGAAAGTGCAAATAGATCTCATCAATTTGATAGAGATAATAGATATACACTTAGATATAAGAACTAGAATTATTCCCTTGGTAAGTTATTAGTAACAAAGATACGTAACTAAATAAACTATTAATAAATTTAAGAAGTAAAGTATGGGGATTTTAGCTTGGGCAGTATTAGGATTAATTGCAGGTGCATTAGCAAAACTAATTTATCCTGGTCATCAGGGTGGTGGGATGTTCGCCACGAATAGTTATCTGGAAACTCGCCGATTGCTACCGCTAATTTTGGCTAACTCAATCTACCTTTAATAAGGCGATCGTCGACTCATCGTCATAAACAAAATTAGTTAAATTCTCTTTTAATTTCCAGACTCTAGCTAAATCGAGCATAAATAAACTTTTGATCTAAACAATTCATCATCTTAGGTATCAACCAGCAAGTCGTCATCTAGTTTTGGATAGACGTTTACGTTTGTCTACTTGCTTACGGGTATCTGCTGGGATGAGGTAAAAGTTAAAAGGTGGGAATATAAAGGGTTTGGTATTATTAAGCCAATTACAAGGGTGGGAATATGGCTAAGAAAGTATTGATAATTGGGGGCTACGGCAGAATTGGCAATAGCGTTGCTCAAGACTTAGTTCAGCATACTGATGCCGAAATTACGATTACCTCTCGTCGCACTCAGCCAGAAATAAAACCGTTTAAGTCTTTAGTTTTGGATTTGAGCGATCGCCCATATCTACAGCAGGCGATCGCCAATCATGACCTTGTAATTCACTGCGCTGGACCTTTTCATCACCGAGACGGCAGAGTTTTGTCTAGCTGCATTGATGCGGGAGTAGACTACATCGACGTTAGCGATCATCGTTCTTTTTATCAGCGAGTCATTCAGCAACAAGAAAGGGCGATCGCTGGGGGAGTTACGGCTATCTTAAATACGGGTATTTTTCCTGGCATTTCTAACAGTATGGTTAAGCAGGGGGTTGAACAGTTTGATCGCCCTACTAAAATCCACCTCAGTTATATTGTCGGCGGTTCGGGGGGCGCAGGATTGACGGTGATGCGAACTACTTTTTTGGGCTTACGGCACAAGTTTTTCGCCTGGATCGATGGTCAATGGCAAGATCGACTACCCTATACTGAACGAGAAATAATCGAATTTCCTGCACCCTATGGCAAAACAGGAGTCTACTGGTTTGATGTGCCTGAAACCTATACCTTTGCTGATTCCTTTGATGTTGATACCGTAATCACTAAATTTGGCTCAATTCCCGACTGGTATAACCATCTAACCTGGATTACTGCTCATATATTCCCCGAAAATTGGGTAACTAGTCCCAAGGGGATTGAATTTTTTTCTCAGGTTAGCTACGCGATGACGAAAGTAACCGATCGCTTTAGCGGGATCGGTGTCGCCATGCGAGCGCAAATTACGGGCGAAAAAGATGGTCAACCTCACACTTATTGCAGCACGATGAGCCACGCTGACACGGCGATCGCAGCGGGTTTTGGGACGGGTACAGTGGCACAACTAATTTTAGAAAGTAAGTTAAAACAGCCTGGAATTTATCCTGTGGAACAGGCACTATCAACTGAGCTATTTACAGACGCTATGAACAGTCGACAGGTAAAAATTATGGTTGATGCTTGATATTTAGGAAGAGAGGAATAAGGGAATAGGGGAGTATGAGAAAAGCTAATCTTTGCGATCGCTAACTAAGTATTGTTAAGTGTTGAATCTCGGAAATAGAGTAGATTATTTTTTCTGTATGATAGACATACCAAGCAATACAAGCGGATAAAAAATCTCGGCTAGCTAGTCCGAAGATGGGAAAAAACTAAGGCATTTATCAATAATGAGTATTTTTAATCAAATCTTAGAAGCGATCGACAATCCCGAAAGAGAAGCGAGCAACGATCAGCTAGGTTCAATTCTCGATACTGTACAGCAGTTAAGCGGTAGCTATCAGGCTCAACCCAGTGCGGTTGAGTCAGCAATGTCAATCGTTGGCAACTATACTAAGTCTGCCCTACAGCAGCAGCGCAATCAGGGTGGTGCAAGCCAGGTAAATCAGATGTTGAGTCAATTTGGCGGAACTCAAGCCAGTCCCCAAGTTTTGTCGGCTTTATTTGGTAGTTCGCAACTGCAAAATATGATTGCTCAGATTGCTAGTCGTACGGGTTTGAATGCAAGAACAATTCAGTCAATGCTACCAATTCTCGTTCCCTTAGTTTTAAATTTGCTACGTACGGGCAATAAGAGAAATAACATCCAGGGCGGAAATCCCATCTTAAATAGCTTTCTCGATGCTGATGGTGACGGTGATGTTGATATCAGCGATATGATGGCGATGGCGCACCGCCATTTAGGACGATAATTTATTTATCCTCCATTAAAATCTTAGTTTGAGATCTGCCAGCCAGCTTGAGTCTGCGGGTTAT
>JBCBEA010000586.1:0-2999 GCA_038529195.1 Cyanobacteria bacterium J06600_6 | reverse complement strand
AGCAAGAAGAATTAATTGGCAGCTTGCGATCGCAATTAGCAGAGCAAACGTCTTTAAACGAGAAAGTTAGTGCTTCTAGTGCGACTAAAACCTGGGCAATAGTTCTTTTAGGCGTGCTGTTAACCATCGCCTCGGCAATCTCTGCTCAATCTTATCTGTAGCTCATCGCCTTAATTTATCAAAGGACAGTGCGAATTAAAATGGGGGGTAGTTGAATTATTGCTAGCAGCGGTTAGCTCAACTTTTCCCTGAGCATTAATCTGCCATCTCTCTGCTTCAACGGCTTGAGGTTCTAACAGTTCTAGCTGAGAATTGGCTTTTAGCTGAATTTTGTTACTCATCTCTACTGGAGCGGGAATATCCAAATCGGCAATTAGAGTCTGAGCCGTCTGAAAATTAGTGAGCGGATTAACAGGCATACCGCCTCTACCTATGTAGGAAAATATTCCTTGGCGATCGCCGTTGCTACAGCTTTTGGTAATGCGGTTATCCGCTTGAATAACTTGCTGAGGCAGTCGAGTTAAATTGTTACGTTGGATATCGAGTAAAGTTTCCATTCTTACCGTACCGTCTAATCCTAAAGCAGAATTAGCTGTAACACTGCTATCGGCAGTCAGAAAAATATCTTTTGCCATAATATTAATATTTCCTCCATTGCCATCTAATAAAGCATTAGCAGCGATTGAGCTTCCAGAGCTAGCAATAACAAAATCAGCAGTAATGTTAATATTCCCTCCATTACCTTGGCTCGCATTAGTATCGATCTCAGAGTGGTCGTCAATTTTTAATAAACTAGCAACCTGCAAATCAATAT
Source organism: Cyanobacteria bacterium J06600_6 (assembly GCA_038529195.1). Lineage (GTDB taxonomy): Bacteria > Cyanobacteriota > Cyanobacteriia > Cyanobacteriales > Xenococcaceae > Waterburya. Next base: position 2,185 of record JBCBEA010000586.1, on the reverse strand, counting down.
TTCCGCCTTGTCCAGAGACAGTCGTACCATTAAGGTGACCTCGATCTTTCAAGGTTACTGAGTCAGCATTAATCGCTAATGTTCCTGCTGCGCCAAAACCAAAACTACTGACGCTAATTTCCCCGCCGTTGTTTACAAGTAATTTACCTGTATTAATTTCAACGTTACTAGCAGGATTAAAAGTGTTAGTAATGCTATGAATATGACTATTGGGAAATAGGTTAAAAGAAGTTGCTTCCGCAACGCTTCCTGATATTTCAATAGACTCAGTCGCGTTAATCAGCAGTTTTCCAGGAATTCTGTCGGGGCTTGTTCCTAATTCTCTGCTATTAAAAAGTATGCCAGTTTGGACAACATCAAAAAAAACATTGTTAGTTTCAATATATGCGCCGTTTTTAATCGATAAACGTTGAGTATTGATTGTTAAATTCCCTGACAAACCCTCTCCTCTATAGTTACCAGAAGAAATACTGCCTGAAAAAGGTAGTCTGGGAATAACGTCGAGAATTGAGATAGATTCTGTTGCCAAAATATTTACATTTCCAGCTTGTCCGCTATTAGAGCTAGCAGATACAACCCCACCGCCGTTAGTAATATTAAGGTTCTTGGTGCTAAGATTAATATCTCCTCCATCTCCAGCACCAAAAGTAGGGGTAATGATTGCTGAACTTCGGACGTTAATTTCCTCTGATGCATTTATAGTGAGGTGCCCTGCATCATAATCACCGTAAGTAGCAGTAGAAACCACTGCCCCAACATCGAGATTTAAACTGTTGGTATTGATGGTAACACTGCCTGCCTCACCATCATCAATTGAAAAAGCAGCAATTCCTCCTTTGACATCAGCTCTATTTAGTTGTCCTTGGAGTCCATTCACAATTAAAGACTGTAAACTATCAACTCCAGCGCCATCTATATTAACGCTATTATTGGCGTCGATCTCAATGTTGCCCCCTACGCCATTACCAAGAGAAGAAGCCGAAATTAGACCCTCAGAATTTATATTTACATCACCAGTTTGGATCTTCACATTACCAGCAGGATTAGATGTTCTCGTCTCGCTAAGAATACTGCTAGGAAATTTGCCATCTGTAGAAACACCAACTATTTCTAAAGATTGATCAACTTTCAGATCGATATCGCCACCTTTGCCGCCCGAACGGATAAAATCTAAGCCACCGTCATTATTGATGAAAATTGCCCCACTGGAAGCAGAAAGTTGTCCTCCGTTGAGCACAATTAATCGTGGTGTATTAATTTGAAGATTGCCTCCATCACCATCTTGAAAAATCGTATTCGTAAAAATACCATTTGGAACAATGGCATTATCAAAAGTATCTTTAATTTCAATTACCTTAGAGGCATGAATACTTAGATTTCCCGCATTTCCTGCACCCAAAGTTGAAGAAGAGATGGCGCTATTCTGTTCAACAATCAGTTCTTGAGTGTCAATATTAATTTCTCCCACATTTCCAGAGGTAAAAGCACCTGAGCCTGTCAACAATCCCGAACCTTTTAATCGCATGCTTTCGAATATATTCAGGTTGATACTGCCTGATTTTCCCTGATTTCGAGTGGCACTAACAATTCCTGCCCCGTTATCGATTATGAGCTTGGGTGTTGTTATTTCTATATTTCCTGCATTCCCCATACCCAGAGTGGTGGTTTCTAAACCATTGCTAAGATTAGCATTACCGCCGGAAACTAAATTTTCAAATACAAATGCCTGAAAAGCATTGCTATCTTCTCCTGTAATTGTTACTGATTCTCGAGCATTAATTGTAATGTTTGCACCTTTTTCAGTATCAGTAGTCAAGGTGGAAATTTTTGCGCTTTCAGCAATCTTGAGATTATTGGTATCAATCCAAATTGCTGTATTACCGGCATTATTCTGACTGTTGGCGCTAACCTTAGCTCCTGCTGTTAGATGTATATCTCCTAGAGTAATAGTTGATGGAAATTCAGGCTGCCAATCTGCTTGAAGAATTATTTTTGCTTTACCGTTAACTGCTCCTAAGCGAATATTGCCGTCGATGACATTGATAGTTGAATTTTTAAGTTCCACGCCAGGACTATTGCTTCCTCTACCGAATAGAGCAATATTTTGTCCTTTTGTGAGTTCTAGTTGAGAGTTTTCAAGGGTAATTGTCCCTGTTTGATTTAATTGAGTAAACAACAAAGCAGA
>JBCBEA010000585.1:0-3001 GCA_038529195.1 Cyanobacteria bacterium J06600_6 | reverse complement strand
CGGCTAAAGCCTTTGTGCCTCACCAAACCTATATGTAGCATTCTTTTTTAGATTTCATATTACTTACCAATACAAAAACGGCTGAAGATGCGATCGAGTACTGATTCGGTAACTTCTTCTCCCGTAATCTCCCCTAGTGCTTGAATTGCGCCTCTAAGGTCAATTGTCCAAAAGTCTAGGGGTAATTTATTGAAAACTGTTTCTCTTACCTGTTCTAAGGAGACTCTAGCTCGAATTAATGCTGATGCCTGTCTCTGATTAACTGCTACTTCTGAGTTAGCTGCAAATATTTTGCCCTGATGAGCCAGAGCAATTATTGCTGTTTCTAAGTCGCTAATTCCTTGATTTTGGGCAGCACTAGTGTGGACGACTCGCCCAATTTCCTGGGGATAAGTGACAGACTGAGGGGAGGCTAAGTCGGCTTTGTTAATAATCAGAATTAAGGGTTTATCTTCTACCTGGTGATAAATTTCGCGATCGCTTTCTGTCCATCCTTTAGCAGCATCAATTGTGAGCAGAACCAGATCCGCCTCTTTTGCTGCGTTACGCGATCGCTCTACACCAATTTTTTCTACCATATCAACAGTTTCTCTGATCCCTGCGGTGTCCAATACCTGTATGGGTATTCCTCCCACCACCAAAGTCGATTCGATCACGTCGCGAGTCGTACCAGGTAGATCGGTAACAATGGCGCGATCGCTTTTACTCCAGGCGTTTAATAAACTAGACTTGCCCACGTTGGGACAGCCAACAATCGCCACTTTTAAGCCATTTCTCAGCAATTCTCCCTGTTCTGCTGTTGCCAGAATTTGATTAACCTGAGTTAGAACCTTCTCTAGCTGCTGTTCGATTTCCGCTTCGTTTAGGGGCGGTAAATCATCTGCAAAGTCAATTCTCGCCTCCACTTCTGCCAAAATGTCGAGACAGGTAATTCTCAGATCCCTAATCGGACTGCCTAATTTACCCTGTAAACCAGCTAATGCCACCTGAGATGCCTTTTGTGACTGTGCCGATACCAATTCCGCAATGCTTTCGGCTTGAGTTAGATCGATTCTGCCATTTAAAAAAGCTCGGAGACTAAACTCGCCTGGTTGGGCTAATCTTGCGCCCTGAGCCACACATAGCTGGAGTACCGATTGGACTGCCATAATCCCGCCATGACAGTGAAATTCCACCACATCTTCACGGGTAAAAGAACGGGGCTGTAGCATCAGCATCAACAAAGCTTCGTCTACAGTTTGCTGTGTTTTGGGGTCGCGAATATAGCCGTATAAAATGCGGTGAGACGACCATTCCTGCCTGCCTGGAGTCTGAAATAAACTTTTAGCGATCGCCAGAGATTTCGTTCCCGACAGACGGACAATACCAACGCTACCCTGTTCTGGGGCAATGGCAGTCGCGATCGCAACAATAGTTTCTCCTTGAATCATTTTGTATGTGTAATTAAAAGGCTTATTTATCTTAACTTTATATAGCTATAAGCTATAAGCTATAGGCTATAAGCCCTAAGTTTTTAAGTTGCCGATTATGAAAAAAGCAGTAGTCCTACTTTCAGGGGGATTGGACTCCGCCACCACCGCAGCGATCGCAATCTCCGAAGGATATGAGGTTATTGCCCTTTCTTTTCGTTATGGTCAGAGACACGAAAAAGAGTTAGCAGCAGCGAAAAAGATTGTTAATGCTTTGGGTATTTCCCAGCATTTTATTAGCGAGATCGATCTGGCTCAATGGGGTGGATCTTCTTTGACGGATGAGTCGATGAATATTCCTCAAGATGGGGTAGAAGCCGATATGATTCCCTCTACCTATGTGCCAGGGCGAAATACGGTATTTATGGCGATCGCTCTTTCCCTGGCAGAAGCCAAAAATGCCCAGGCAATTTACTTGGGCATCAATGCAGTGGACTATTCTGGCTACCCTGACTGTCGCCCCGAATATTTAGCTGCTTTTCAACAGCTAGCCAACCTTTCCTCTAAAGTAGGAGTAGAGGGTCATGCACCCCAGTTAGTTGCACCATTGGTCAATGATTCCAAGGTAGATATTGTGCGTCGGGCATTAGAGTTAAATGTGCCGATTGCCGACACTTGGTCTTGTTATCAGGGAGGTGAAACTCCCTGTGGAGTATGTGATTCTTGTCGGATACGCGATCGCGCTTTGATAGCAGCCGGTAGAATCGACCTAGCTAGTTCTCATATTGTTTAACAGCTTGCTAGGCAGTGACAAATGGCTGTACACCAGAAGTGTCAACATTTTTGAGCAGTTTTACAATCTTCATGTTAGATACTGGGTCGATCCAGTCGGCAGCAATTTCCGCCAACGGAACAAGAACAAATGCTCTCTCTGTCATTCGAGGATGAGGCAAAGTTAAGTTGGGCGTCTTTAAAACCAAATCGCCATAAAGTAAAAGATCTAAATCTAGAGTGCGGGGCTGTAGATTGCCCTTACTGGTACGACCAAACTGAATTTCCGTTGCCTGGAGGATAGTTAATAACTCTTCTGGAGTTTGCTGTGCCGAGAGTAAAGCGCAGCCGTTGAGATAATCAGATTGAGCTTCGGGTGTGCCAACAGGTTTAGTTCGATACCAGCTTGAGGTAGTTTGCAGATTGATTCCAGGGATCTCGTTCAAGACATTAAGAGAACTTTCTAAAATATTTAAAGAATCTCCCTGATTACTGCCCAGAGCGATCGCACATTTAGTCATAATTATTTTGGAGGAAGATAAACAACAGCCATGTCATCACTGCGATTACCAATCTCAATTCTTGCCTCCCGATAGAGTTGGCTCAAGATTGCTTGAGCTTCTGGGGCAGGAATATCCAGAATATTGGCAGCTTGACTAACAGTGAGCATTTGCTTTTCTGTAATCATTCTAATAATTCGCCTGCGACTTAAGCGTTCGGCTTTTTCTCGTAGATTAATTCCTGCCACAATGGTAGGAACGCCAAATAAAACAGCACTAGTAACGCCGTTAATCGGCTTAGTTTCTTTGGTCACGGTAATC
>JBCBEA010000584.1:0-3009 GCA_038529195.1 Cyanobacteria bacterium J06600_6 | reverse complement strand
GGAAGTTGCGAACGAGAATGAGATGCTCACAGAAAATCAGCAACTAGTGGAGATTACTGTTTGAAGTCTATTTCTGGTAAAAAGCTATGTAAGGTTGTGGAGAAACTTGGCTAGACATTAGTTCGAGTTAAAGGCAGCCATCACATATATACCAAAGAAGATGCGCTCAAAATTGTGGTTATCCCCGTGCATGGAAATAGAGATTTACCAACAGGAACATTAAGAGCCATTTTAAAAGATGCCGAACCAACAGAAAGCGATACTTGATGTACTGGCAAATAAATCATTGTTCCTAATCCGAACGAGTAGAGCGATCGCTCAACCTAGCAAGACAATATTTTTGATCGCGATAGACGGTTCCATCGCTAACAGAATTAATAGAATGTAGATAGAACAGTCAAAAAATCCCTTCTACAAACAAAAGATGGAGGGTAATCGATGAGACAATGAATATTCTGTAATATATCTACATCTAGAGAGGAGAATTACTAAATGTTAGAAGCGTATAGGCAACACGCAGCAGCTAGGGCAGAATTGGGCATTCCTGCTTTACCCCTGACGGCACAGCAAACTTCAGAATTATGTGAAATCTTAAAAAATCCTCCCGCAGCCGAACAAGAGGAATTATTATCTTTATTGCGCGATCGCGTTCCTCCTGGTGTAGATGATGCAGCCTACGTTAAGGCAGGCTTCTTAACGGGTATAGCTAAGGGAGAGATTGAATGCCCTGTAATTTCGGCTACCGAGGCAGTGAAGTTACTAGGAACTATGATTGGTGGCTATAACGTTCAGTCACTGGTGGATCTATTAAAGTCAGAAGATAAAGCGATCGCCGAAGAAGCGACAACGGCTTTAAGTAAGACGCTCCTAGTGTTTGACGCTTTTAATGATGTTTTAGAACTGTCTCAAAGTAACGACTATGCGAAAGAGGTAATTAACTCTTGGGCAGAAGCAGAATGGTTTACCAGCCGTCCTCAACCTGATGAAGCAATTACCGTGACGGTGTTTAACGTGCCTGGAGAAACTAATACTGACGATCTTTCTCCTGCACCCCACGCGACAACTCGCCCCGATATTCCTCTTCACGCATTAGCCATGTTGGAGTCGAAGATGCCCGATGGTTTGGAAATGATCGCGAAATTAAAAGAAAAAGGTCATCCCGTTGCTTACGTAGGTGATGTTGTGGGTACGGGTTCGTCTCGGAAGTCGGCAATTAACTCGGTATTATGGCAGCTTGGAGATGAGATTCCCTTTGTTCCCAATAAGAAAGCAGGTGGCTATATCTTAGGTAATAAGATTGCGCCGATCTTTTTCAATACTGCTGAAGATTCTGGGGCATTACCCATTGAGTGTGATGTCTCGCAGATGAAGACAGGAGATGTAATTACGATCCATCCTTATAAGGGTGAAATTACGAGTGAGGGGGGAGAGGTTATTTCTACATTCAACCTTAAACCCGATACGATTATTGATGAAGTTCGCGCTGGTGGTAGAATTCCCCTACTTATTGGTCGTGCCTTAACCGATAAAACAAGAGAAGCTTTAAATTTACCCGTCTCCGAAGTATTTACCCGTCCCTCGATGCCGGTCGATACAGGCAAAGGCTTTACTCTAGCGCAAAAAATGGTCGGCAAAGCCTGCGGTTTAGCAGGAGTTCGCCCTAACACTTCCTGCGAACCTATTATGACCACTGTGGGTTCACAAGACACCACAGGACCAATGACCAGAGATGAGCTAAAAGAATTAGCCTGTCTGGGTTTCAATGCCGATCTCACCCTACAAACATTCTGTCATACCGCAGCCTATCCTAAGCCTGTAGATATCAATACCCATAAAAATCTCCCCGACTTCTTCTCTACCCGTGGCGGTGTATCTCTACGTCCAGGAGACGGCATTATTCACTCCTGGCTAAACAGAATGCTGTTACCCGATACCGTCGGTACTGGTGGCGATTCCCATACTCGCTTTCCCTTAGGTATTTCCTTCCCAGCGGGTTCAGGTTTAGTGGCTTTTGCTGCTGCCTTGGGAGTTATGCCTCTCGATATGCCCGAATCAGTGCTGGTGCGCTTTACGGGAGAACTACAGTCAGGTATTACTCTCCGAGATATTGTTAACGCCATACCCTGGGTAGCTATTCAGCAGGGTAAACTCACCGTCTCCAAAGAAAATAAGATCAATGTCTTTAATGGACGAGTGATGGAAATGGAGGGCTTGCCCAATCTGAAGGTGGAACAGGCGTTTGAACTGACTGATGCTACCGCCGAGCGATCGTGTTCTGGCAGTACAATTAAACTGAGCGAAGATACCGTTGCCGAATATCTGCGTTCTAATGTGGCACTGCTCAAAAACATGGTTGCCCGTGGCTATCAAGATTCTCGGACTCTAATGCGTCGAGTTGCCAAAATGGAACAGTGGTTGGCAAATCCCGAACTTATGTCTGGGGACAAAGATGCCGAATATGCTGACACGATTGAAATTAACCTCAACGAAATTGTTGAACCTATTGTCGCTGCACCGAATGACCCCGATAACGTCAAGCTGATGTCAGAATGCGCGGGAGACAAAGTAGACGAGGTGTTTATCGGTTCGTGCATGACCAACATCGGACACTATCGCGCTGCTGCTAAAATCCTGGAAGGGGAAGGCGTAATCAAGGGTAGACTTTGGGTCTGTCCTCCTACTCGTATGGATGAAAAACAACTGCGCGAAGAAGGAGTATACGGCATCTTTGCTGCTGCTGGCGCACGTACAGAAATGCCTGGCTGTTCCCTCTGCATGGGTAATCAAGCCCGCGTTGAAGATGGCGCAACCGTCTTCTCTACCTCTACTCGTAACTTCAACAACCGCATGGGTAAAGGGGCACAGGTTTACCTTGGTTCAGCCGAACTTGCTGCTGTATGTGCTTTGTTGGGTAAAATTCCCACTGTAGAAGAATACATGGCGGTGGTCAAAGAGAAGATTGCACCTTTTGAAGGAGATCTATATCGTTACCTCAATTTCAAATTGAGG
>JBCBEA010000583.1:0-3015 GCA_038529195.1 Cyanobacteria bacterium J06600_6 | reverse complement strand
GAGGGAGCTTACCATCACCTGAATTAACAGGATAAGCAGGATAACAGGCTGCACTAAGACTGAGACGCAAACTTGCCCCTGCTTTGATACACATGCAGGTCGGCTGTAGAGGAACTTGAATCAAATTGAGATCGGTATTGATCGCCTGCACCCGAGCATAGCCCTGAGTAAAGTTATACACTTTGTTATCGGGACTTACGGTAGATAAAATAACGCAAAGATCGAAGCTGGGATTTGCTGACTTACAGTAGACTCCTAATGTTATCGCACCTACTAGATGTAAGTCTGCTTCTAGAGGCTCAGAAGTATAGGTGAGCACATCAAAACGACAGTCCAAATGCGATCGCTCGAATGAACCACTAGGAAAGGTTGCATGTCCGCCTAATGCAGGTACGGGTCGCCAAGGATCGTGAATTAGAAAGTCACTGCTATTATCAAATTCGGTAACTAATTCGCCAGGAGTAAGCTCGGCTTTTGTCTCTTCCCGCCAGAGTATTCCGCTATCTTCACGCATACTCGCCAAACCATCACTAGCAAGATAGTAAGTAACTAATTTATCTGGTAGCTGCTCAAATTCCCGCCAGCTATTGCTGCCCATTTCAAACAGTGAGATTGGTGTTTCTGCTAATAAGCCTGTATCAATATCTTTTAACCAGTGGTCAAACCAGCGAATTTGGATTTTATCAATCGGGTTTTGAGCATCCATACCATAGTTGATTGCTCCTAATTTGCGTCCCCAGGGTAAATGCGCCCAGGGTGCAGCTAGAAGATGTTGAGGTTGCTGACATTGCTCTACCATTGCCCGATAGAGACTCATTGTGCCTCGTAAGTAAGGATCAAACCAGCCACCAACATGCAGCATCGGGATATCTACACCATCCAATAAATATTTAGGCGATCGCTTTTGCCAGTATTCAGCGTCGGGATGAGGATTATTTAGCCACTGATGATAAAAAGAATCTGGAGCAAATTCTTGCATCAGTTCAGGATTAGCGTTAATAGAGCCATTGAGAGGCAGATTGTTTGATGCAGCCTTGAGCTTTAAGTATGCTGTTTCATCTCCTTTAATGCGCGCCGTTTCTCCCCCTAGCTGAATTGCCCAAGCAAGACTAGCAAACAGACAAAAAGCGCCATTTTCGTAAGCCCAGTCGGTATAAAGATCGTAGGCAACCATGGCTGGGGCGATCGCTTTTAAGCATTCGGGCTTTCCAGAGGCTACGTATAGCTGAGTCATACCCTGATAGGAAAAACCATACATGCCGACCTTTCCAGTATTATTGGGTAAACTTAATACCCAGGCGATCGTATCCAAACCATCGTTAACCTCATGGGTGAATAGCTCAAATTCTCCCTCAGATGTTCCTCTACCTCGCACATCTTGTATCACAACAATATAGCCGTGGGACGCATACCAATGAGGATGAGCATAAACTACCGTAGAGGCAATTTCCCGTCCATAGGGCTGGCGCATCAATAAAATGGGCAATTGCTCATCAGAATCAGGACGATAAACATCTGCATCTAACCGAATACCGTCCCTAGTCTGCATTGATGCGGTTTGCTTAATTATTTTGACCATAAGTAGATGATTGCTCTTTGATCTGCTGCCACAATTTTCCTACTAAAAAGCGATCAAAGGAAATCTATAACTTGTAGACCACGAAACTTAGCAAGCAGCTAGCAATTAATCACCCAGTTATCGAATTGCGTAGCGTCGGTATCTGGCGGCAATAAATAGATAAATCCCATAGGCGATAAAACCAGCACCGATCAAGCTCAACCATAGCCATCCCAAAGGCTGTTCTGACAATGTCCGAAAAGCTTTTTGAACTCCGCCCGCCAAATGAGAATCTAAAGATAGAGAAGCAAGAATCAAACAGATGCCTGAAACCACGAATGATACTCCTCTAGCAGCAATCCCAATCTTACCTAGCCACTTAGCACAGTATTCAAACCGATAATCTATCTCAACAGAAGCAAATTGGCTGAGATACGAACCTGTCCTGGCACCATAGATATAGCCTATGCCGACTCCCATAACTCCCAGTCCCGCCATAAAAACGATCGCTTCTCCAGCAATCACATGGTGCAACAAATGTTCAACCCCTGTTTGAATACGATTATTATATTTTCCCAGGTGAAAAACAATGCTAATTGCCGAATAGGCTACTCCCGCATAGCTAACGCTGCTGACCAGATACCCTAAACGCTGAAAAATACTGAACAATTTGAAGTTTTGAGTCTGTCCTGGATAAATAACCGCCTGTAGCAGACGACGTAACACATAGCCCAAAATGCCGATCGCCAGTAAACAGAGCATAATGCTACCCAAAGGCTGACCAGACAAATGCTTGAGCGCATTGTAAGTACCTGCTGCTTGGCGTTCGGGTAAAATAGCTGCTTCGATCGCTAAAATACCAATCAGAAAATAGATAGCTCCCTTTGCCCCATAACCCAAGAGAATATACTGTTTTAACCAAGGATTAACAATTATCTCGATGTTCCTGGTTTGAGTCTTTGTTTTTGCCTGGTTCAATTTACCATCAACCTGAATTAGCTTCGATTCTAACTCCGACAAAATCTGGGAACGATCTTCCTTTTCTATTTCTTCTGACTGCTGCATGTATAAGTTTTGGCTTAATCTGTTCATAATTAAAACAGCGATCGCCTTAACTTGATACCCTCATTAGATGTATTGATATAGTCGTCTTGATTAATTTTGTACTCTCTGAATTATCTGCTTGGAGCATTGTTATATCTAAATACAGGATCTATATTGTCAGTTGATCAGAATCGGCTACATACCTCTTTTGCAGTCAGTTTGAGTTAGGTAAACAAACAAGATGCGATCGCTAAATTAGATAGCCGATAACAAGATATCAAAAACTACTCAGCTTGTATATCGTATTCATCTAGCAAATCTTGAATAACTGCCTCTACCATCTGTCCAAATTTGCCGTTTTGTATCTGCTTCTCTTGCATAAAGCGATCAAAAACTCTTTTTTCAGCCTGTTC
>JBCBEA010000582.1:0-3017 GCA_038529195.1 Cyanobacteria bacterium J06600_6 | reverse complement strand
GGTACAGAAAAAATAGAATATGAACTTGTGAATATAAGCAGAAATCTTAAAGATCTTAAAACACCAATTGAAAAATATACAAAAGAGCTTGCTAATCTAAAATCTCCAATAGATAAAATTTCCGCAGAAATTAAAAACAAAAAGCTTAGATAGTTTGCCAACTAAGCTCCGCGATCGCGTTCTAAATCGTAGATAGCTTTTTCCCAATACCAGGTTTCGGCTTCTCCTGGGTGGCGCAACATCAGTCTTTCAACCAGGCTTTGAGCGATTTTCCAGTTGCCAACTAGGACATAGAGACGATTTTGGATCGCATTTTGAGGATGGGGAGTACGGACTAAACGGGGAACTTTGCTTGTGGGGGTTTGTTGATAAACCGTTTCTAGCTGTAGTTCGAGACAGCGTTTTTCTAGTCTTTCGGCTGCGATCGTATCCCCTTGACTGCGGAAACATTTTGCAGCCTGACGGAAGTCTTTTTTTGCCTGTTTAGTTTCTCCTAGTTTGATCGCAATTTCGCCACGACACTGATATGCCTGGGAATCGTAAGGGTCCAGCTGTAAGAGCCAGTTGCAGTCGCGATAGGCTTCCCCTAGGTTACCCTGGCTAATTCTCTGCTGAATCTGTCGTAAAAAAGCTTGATTGGTAACGCCTCCCTGTTCGGCAATTTTTTGCTGTTCGATCTGGCGAATGCGGGCAATGCAAAAACGGCAGCTTTCTTTATCTTGACGATCAAGATATATTTTTCCCGCCTGTTTGAGATAGTCGATCGCCTGACTGTATTCTTTCAGATCAATACAAATATTTGCCCTGAGTTTATATGCCTTGTCACAGTTACGATCGAGGCTAAAGATAATTTGTAAATCAATAATTGCCTGCTGTATCTGATCTTGTTCGATAAATGCCTTTGCGCGACTAAGATAGACGTTTATCTGCTGGGCATCTAAATTTAGGCTTTGATTATAGTCAGCGATCGCTCTTTCTACTTCTTTTAGTTCGTAATATGCCAAGCCTCTCTGATAGTAGGCTGCTGGATTTTCCAGATTAGCAGCGATCACGCGATTGAAGATAGCGATCGCCTTTGCATAGTCTCCCTGTTTTGCCTGAGTGATACCCTGCTGTAATAATTCTGACATAAGCTTAATTGTCCCGAACTGCCAATTTTAAAACAAAGTCTTGGATCGCTGCTAAATATGAATGTTCTGGCTGATAAAGACGGAGATGTTTTGCCCCAGGAATATAGAATAGCGTTTTTGGTTCGGGAGCAGCATCATATAGTTCCCCACTCATTTTATAGTTAACAATCTGGTCGGCTGTGCCGTGTATAAACAGGACAGGTAGAGATAACTGCTTAACCTTGTTAATCGAGTCAAAGCGCTGGTGCAGAATTAGCTGGAGAGGAAAAATACTCAAAATTGGGTATAGCTCTTTTACCTGAGTCGGCATGGTAGTAAACGAACTCTGAACGATTAACCCTGCTGCCTCTGAATGTTTGGTAGCCAAGTCAATTGCGACCGCACCCCCCAAAGATTCACCATAAATTACAATTTCTTGAGGATCTATCTGTCGCTGATTAGTTAGATAATCCCAGGCTGCTTGGCTATCTTGATAAAGTCTACTTTCATTCGGTAATTCTCCTTCACTCAAACCATAGCCTCGATAGTCGATCGCCAAGACGGAAAAACCTAGCTGCTGAAAACCTTTGATACGCGCCAGACTGTTGTAGTGTGTCTTACTGCCTCCCCGACCACAAAAGTAAAGCATAGTTTTGGGGGTGGTGAGAATATTTACAGGCTCTTTAGCAACGGCAATTACGGGTTGAGTCGGGGCTTTAAACCACCAGCTATGTATTTGAGCCGAGTCACTCGGTACGTCTAACCAGACATTTTGGTAACTAAGTTGAAAATCTTCAGGAGTAGAAGGGGAAATTTTGTGATTGGGCTGATAGAGTATTGTTGATTGACGCAGATATAGCCAGAGACAGCTTCCACTATAGGCGATCGCTAAAATCAACAGACCTTTAAAGTAATTGCCTAGCTGCCGATTACGAACCAAATACTTCTCCCTCAATACCTTTCCACCACTCCCCTAGTTTTAACAGATCTGCCTGGATATCTTCTAACTCCTGCATATATTCATGGGTTGGCATTTGTCCCTTGCGCTCCTGTAGCTTGCTCAATCTAAGCTGTACTAAAAGCCACGGTTTAGAAATTCCGTCTGTCGCTTCAATATATTTAGCTAACTCTTGACTATCCATTGCTGATTAAAAACTGTTTGTTGTGTGCTGGTTTAATTATCCTGACCTAAATTATCGATCGCTGTTGAGATTAAGACAATCGAGAAACTATCAATAGCTATGTATTGATTTAGAGAGAGAAGTAACAGTTTCCCATTTGAGAAATGTCTGGAAATGCGGACAAAATAAGCAATTTTCAGCAAATTCTCAGATATTTTTCAGATGTTCTTCGCACCAACTCTATTTAATTAGATCTCAATCACTAATAATAAAGTAAATTATCTTTCAAGAGTAATTCTATGTATTCGAAATATCCCAGCAAAATTTACGGCTTTATTTCTGCAGCTGTTCTAGCAATAATTATCGGTACGAGCGCTTTTAACTCTACTCCCAGCGCTGCATATTCCCCTAAGCTTGTCAACGAGATTTTAAACCCTGAAACAGCATCTCTAACAGCATCCAAGTTTGTACCTCGTCTCGTAGCTCAAGGAGGACAGTTTACTTTACCGCCCTTGCCTTATGAGTATGATGCACTAGATGCCTACATTGATCGCGCAACCATGACAATACACCACGATAAACATCATGCTGGCTATGTGAAAAATTTAAATGAGGCGATCGCTCTTTATCCACAGCTAGAGGGACAGTCGGTAGAAGAACTTTTAGTTAACTTAGAGTCGCTTCCCGCAGATGTTCGCACCACTATCCGCAACAATGGCGGTGGTCATGCAAATCACACCATGTTTTGGTCAATTATGGCCCGAGTGCATCCCAACAATGTAATGAG